>JALTYW010000075.1 GCA_027046415.1 Sulfurovum sp. | reverse complement strand
AGCAAGCAGCAAAGAAAAGAGAATGGCTTCTATCAGTGTGGCAGCAACCGGTATACCACTTAGATAGACTGTATATTCAGCAAGCCCCAGCGACATAAAACTGATCGTACTCATCCCTCCCATAAATACAAGCATCGCTACCATATAGATTTTGGCAATCGTACGGTTTCTATATGCTGAAATGGCACTGATTAGAAGCAACATTGGAATAAGAGGGGTTGTAATAAAATTCATCAAAATAACACCTTCCCGTATATCAAACAGCATCCAGAAAAGACTTACGCCAAACAGTACAGCTATAACATTCAACAACTTATGTATACGCGGGAAGTAGTGCTTTGTCTCCAATATCTGCTGGGAGTAGAGAACCAAAAAAATAAAAAAGAGCGGGACAGATGTCTGCATCATATCAAATTGCGTTACATCGACATACGGTGTCAAAAAACCTCTGTATTCTGCTGCCCAGAATGTAAAGACTGTCACATATCCGACATAGTAGAAAAAGACTTTTCTGCGCAGATAGAAGAAAATAAAAAGGTTGAAAAGAGCAAGGCTCAACATCGCACCGAAAAAGAGTGCATAGATCTCACGCTTAAAATGATACACTTTATAAAAATATGACGGTTTCTGAAGACAGAAAGCACCATAAATGCTGTAGGGGGACTTAATATGCAGATAAACCTCCTGCTTTTCATGCGGTTTTACCATCAGCATGAAAGCAGGATCAGCTGTCTTTACTGTACGCTCATCCATGGGCACTGCGATCCCGTTCTTTTCACTATACCATCTGTTGTCTGCATAGACATAAAGATCAACATGGTGATGAAACTGCTCAGTGAAATAGAGAATGTATTGCTGTTTGGTCTCCGAACGGTTAAAAAGGACAAAATGAAACCAGTGGTCTCTCGGGTCATAACCAAACGCAAAAGTGTTGGAAATCTGTTTTACCCCCTGCCCATCCAAAAAAATTTTACGAATCTGTTCTGGTGTCTCTACCGATCCGCTATAGTGGAACATGGGAAAATGTTCAAGTTTAACCTCTCCACTTACAGAAACCACACTACTCTTTGCCATCGACAAAACTACAGAAAGCAGTATCAGTATGAACAACCGTACCCCTAAATGCATGGACAAATCTCCTTCTCTCATTCATTGTACACCAAAAAAGTAAAACTAAATTAAAATAACTTATAGAAGCACATGAAAGTGGTATAATAGGTTATCTGAAAATGGAATAGAAAGGAGAGGGAAATGGGTAAAAAAAGATATATTTCACAGTGTATGGAAAAGTGCCAGCATGAAAAAGAACGGCTGGAGAGTGGGAAAACACCACGTCTTCCAGTCTGGAAGAAGATATCTACGCTCCAGTATGAAAAAGAGCTCAAACAGCTGCAAACTGAGCTTTTAAAACTGCAAAACCATGTCAAAGAGAATGGGATGAAAATACTCATTATTTTTGAGGGACGGGACGCAGCGGGTAAAGGTGGGACGATCAAACGGATCATTGAACATATGAACCCGCGTGGTGCAAGGGTCGTTGCACTTCCCAAGCCCTCCGATGTGGAAAAAACACAATGGTACTTTCAGCGCTATACAACACACCTTCCAAGCGGCGGGGAAATCGTACTGTTTGACAGAAGCTGGTACAACCGTGCAGGTGTAGAACCTGTCATGGGATTTTGTACAGAAGAGGAGCATGCACGCTTTCTGCATGAAGTACCCTTCTATGAAGAGATGATCGTAGGTTCCAGTACACATCTTATCAAATTCTATCTCTCCGTTTCCAAAGAGGAGCAGGCAAAACGGTTCGAGGAGAGACGTACCAATCCTCTCAAACACTACAAAATATCCCCAGTAGACGAAAAAGCGCAGTCTCTCTGGGAGAAGTATACCATCGCGAACTACTCAATGCTGCTTGCATCCCATACCAAATATGCCCCCTGGACCATCGTCGACTCCAACTCAAAAAAAAGAGCCAGACTCAATGTCATCCGGCATATTCTCTCTTCTATTGACTATGAGAACAAATCAGATCTCATTGATCTTACACCAGATCCGGATATTCTCTATGACGGTGCCAAAGAGATTGTCAAACTTGAAAAGATCATTGCCGGAGAAGAGAGGCAATAGAGGAACTATATGCACATACAGTCTCTACCGGCAGACTTTCCTCTGTAGAGTACTTCATCAGCCTGAATAAAGAGTTCTGTAAAGGACTCCCCTCTCTGACGAACAGCACCGCCACATGTAACAGAAACAGCAAGTGCATGCTTTCCATTCGATATCGTCGTACCACGGAACCTATCCAGTATTCTCTCTCCGGTTTGACGTAATTTTTCTGTATCAGCCTCTGGCAGGAATACAACAAATTCTTCTCCTCCCCACCTTGCTGTTATTCCAGTATCACCAATGGTTTCACTGATAATATCTGCCGCTTTCCCAATCACAAAATCACCAAAATGGTGACCATAGGTATCATTGATCGACTTAAAATGGTCAATGTCAATCACAAGCAGGGCTGCACTACGATTTTGTGTGACCTTGTTTTGAAAAATTTTTTCACAATACTCTGCCAGATAGCGCCTATTGTACACTCCTGTCAGAGGGTCAATATTGGAACGGTGAAAAAGTCTATCGTAATGTACTGTTTCACTTTGTGTATAGAGATAGATAAGTATGCTTGTTATCAGCAGAAAAAGCACAAGATTGACATTTCCTAAAACAAAGACATACTCTCTTGCAACACCTGCAAGCGGCTGATAATCCCGAAAGTAGACATTGAGGAACAAAGCAACAACGATAATCCCTCCCAAACGTACAATCTGGACAGGTGCCGAATATCTTTGTGTAAAGAAGGGCAGCATTGCAAGAGTATAGATATAAAGATGAAATCCGCTTTCAAGCCCAAGATAATAGGTAGCGACAATACCATGCAAAATCAGCTCACCATAGACAAGCCATCCAATGGTTCGGTCATCATGTGTCATCAGGGTTTTGTCACCGAGTACAAAAATAGCATAGGCGTAGAGCAGTACACTGAAAATGTTGACAAGAGAAAGTTCCCATACACCTAAAAGAAGGAAAAGCGGTATAAAAAGAAGGTGCATAACACCGGCAAGTATTAACCCAATAAATCCTACTTTCCAGTAATGGTTCTCATGCTTTAGCAGCTTCAATTGATGGGCAAAAATTGCACTATCCTCCTATTGTATAGGGATATCAATCCAGGTTAAGATCCTTATTTTGACGTCTTCTCTGCAGACGCATTTTCAGTTTGGCAAGTTCACGCATATCTACATGCGCATCACTCTCATCGACAATCTCTACACCGAGTATCGTCTCAACACAGTCCTCCAGTGTCACAATCCCCTCAACCTGGTCATACTTGTCCAGTACAAGGAACATATGCTCTTTCTTTTCAATAAAGAGATCGAGTGCCCATGAAACAGGCACCTGCTCATTGATACGGTAGATATCTTTTTCAATATCCTTGATAAACTTGCTGTCATCTTCCAAAGCCTGACCAAAAAGCTGCTTGGTCAAGATCATACCCGTAACGTTCTCAATATTGTCTTCATAAACAGGAATACGGGAATATTTAAAAATGTCAGGTTCATTTTTAATGACATCCGCTACAGTACGATTATGCTCTATGGCAAACACAACACTTCTTGGCGTAAGAATATCATGTACCTTTATATCATCAAGTTTAAGAATATTTTCAATAATATCCGACTCCTGTTCATCAAGCACCCCTTCATCCTCACTCAGCAGTGCACTCTCAAGTAGTTCCTCTTTGCTGAGGCTGTGCCCCTCATCCCCTTTTTTAATGCGGTTGGTAACAAAGAGTGTCAGCAGAATGACCGGATAGGTAAACCAGATAAAGAATTTGATCACGTAAGCTGCCAAAGGTGCCAACTGTTTCCAGTATGTCGCACCGAT
>JALTYW010000074.1 GCA_027046415.1 Sulfurovum sp. | reverse complement strand
TTGCCCGCATCAAAGAGTGGTACTCTGCTGAGGATATGCTGGGCACGCAGGTCTGTGTCGTCGCCAACCTCAAACCCGCCAAACTGATGGGCTACAAGAGCGAGGGGATGCTTCTCGCAGCCAAAGATGAAGACGGTCTCTGTATGATCCGTCCAGAAAAACCCAAAAAACCGGGTACTCCGATAGGATAATTAAGGTAAAAATGAAAATAGAAGATATCGTAAATCTCACTGAGGGCAGCCTCGCCAACACACCGCAAGTGACAGCCGTCGAAGCGGCAACCGTCTACCCCTCCAAAGTCGATCATGGCGATCTCTTTTTCTCCTCCAATCAGGAGGAGATAGACAAGGCTATAGAGAACGGTGCCTATGCGATCGTCTATGATGATGAAAATACAGTGCGCAATGATGAAGAGATCGCCTGGATCAAGGTAAGTGATATTCAACTGGCAGCTTTCAAACTCGCACGCTATGTCCTCCTGAAAAAAGAGGCGAAATTCTTTTTGCTCACGCCCCATGAGATGAGCTTTTTGAAGATGATACTGCTGCACAAAGGCAACATCGCCATCATCCCAAATGACTGGCGCAAGGCATTTGAGCAGATCGTCAACTCCGAGCATCACCTCTTTGTAGGTGAGGATCGGGAGCTGATGCGCACGATCAAACCCGATGTAGAGCGACTTGGCAGTGATGTTGAGGGATACCCTATCTTTGATACTCTCTTTAAGACCACTTTCAAGGTAGGCGGATATGTCTATCAGGAGAAAGAGCTCATACCTTTCCATCTGGACTATCTGCTTAGAGCAGTTGATTTCTGCCAAAAGCAGGATCTGCCTTACTCTATAGACCGTATCAAGTATACCAAACACTTCCGACCGGTCTTTATCGATACCCAGCTAAACCCCGTGCCCACCGGCAAGAGTGACAAAGTCGCCATCTTTACAGACAATGTGCAGGATATCGTCAAAGCCAGAGAGTATATCAAGCGGGGCAATGACTGGGTCAAAGGCATCGTACTCACACCGCCAAAAACCAAAGTCGAAGGTATCGACCGCCCACACTGGTTTGAGAGTGAAGAGGAGGTCAGAGAGATCCTCAAAAGCACCCTGTTTAACTACGCTTTCATCTACTCTGCAGACAAAAGTCTACTCAAGCATATGAAAGAAGAGTATAGTCTTTTTTAAAGGGATATTCCATCACCATCACTGACGGTTTCACTCGATAGCGACAAAGGAGCGCGTAACCCATGAAATGGGCGCTTGCCGTTCGCGACTGCCAGAGCTATCGAGTGAAATCGTACAATTCATCTCTTTTGAAAGATCACCATGTTTTTACCATTGTCAGCAAGATAGTCACATCTGTATATATCAGCAAGTACACGAAATGTTTTGGGAGAGAAAAAGACAATATGGGTTGGATCCCTATGGTAATACCACTTCTGAAATGCCTCCTCCTCTTCCGGATGAAACTGTGTCTGAATAGCAAGAAATCCATTCGGATTCAAACATGCAAGCAGTGATTTAAAGACCTCTTTTGGCTGATGGAGATGCTCAAATACTTCCGTAGAAACAATTAAATCATATTTTTTACTATCATACCGGTTTTCCGGATGATATATCGGATCATAAACATCTGTATCTATTCCAATATTTTTTAATATGTCAGCAAGGAGCGTGCTCCTGCCGCAACCAAAATCAAGAGCCGTTTTCGGACTTCCTACATGGGGTATGACAAAATCAACAAAACGCTGAAAATAGGCTCTGTAGCCATCATCATTCTCATCATTGGTATGCAGATCATAGCGCTCTTTCTGTGCGTGGATAGACTGATAACAGGAGGGATCTTTGAAAATATATTGACAGTTTTTGCAGTAGTGGCATACAATGCCCGCATATGTTTCTGTGAAGATGGAGGTTTCATTGTTGCAGATATGACATTTCACGCCGTACCTTTTTTTTGACAAATCATGCCAAATTTTTACTGAAAACAACCTCTAAATACCCAACAGCTAAAACTATTTAGGATAAAATACACACAGAAGTAAAAAACAGAAAGGACGGCACATTTTTTCGCATCAGCTCAGACTCCTTCAATATGAGAACCATTACTGGAAAATAGGCTTTTATGCACTGATACTTGCCGGTTCGATGCATCTGGCTTTTATCTTCCTTTTTCTGTACCTCAAACTCTATCTGCTTGCCGGTGCAAATGTCGTGAGTGTGCTTGTATATCTGTATGCCATCTTTGGTCTGGCAGATAAAACACTCATTGCCCATGATGACCGTACCATAGGATGGCTGGTTTACGGTGAGATCATACTCCACGCTCTGCTCGCAACGTATTATCTCGGTCTAGATAGCGGGTTTCACTACTATATCTATGTGTTGGCAATGCTTCCCTTCTTTACCCAGCGCTATGCCTTAAAAACCCAGCTTTTGAGGCTGATGGGCATTGTCGCAGTCTCTCTTTTTCTCAATATCCATTTTAGAGAGTATCAGCCGCTACACGGTATAGCACAGCACTATATAGTTGTACTTGGAAATATCAATCTTTCGCTTTTCCTGCTTATCTCAAGCGGTCTGGCACTGCTCTACTCACAGCATGAACAAAAACACTACAAGCAGCTAAAAAACCGCTCTATGCTCGATCCGCTCACCGGACTTTATAATCGCCTTTTTATGATTGAATACAGTGAAGCTTTTTTTATAAACAAAACAACCGACACACTCTCCCCTGCACTGATTGTGATCGATATTGACCATTTTAAATCCATTAACGACCGTTATGGACATACCTATGGTGACCACGTCATACAACATACTGCAAAAACGATATGCAACATTGTAGATTCACACGCCTATACATCACGCTGGGGTGGAGAAGAGTTCGTTACCCTCATCCCGGATATCTCTCCGGAAATGCTTGATAAGCTCTGTCATACACTGGTAAACACTTTTTATAATCAACCGGTAATGATAGATGGATCTGACATCAAGATTACAGTAACCTGTGGCGCGGCACTGCGTGAGGCGCAAGAAAGCTTTTCTGAGCTCTTCATAAGAGCCGACAGTGCACTCTACAAAGGCAAAGTTGCCGGACGCAACTGCTACGTTATTGACGCATAATTACCTGCACTGCCACCTATGATCATCCTGTAATCTTTCGTTCTTTTGTGCTCCAAAACGCTATAATAATTTCAAAAAAAGAGGCTGTTTGCATGAAACGACGCGATTTTATCACCACAGCTGCCATCGGTGCTGCCACACTTGCTACAAGCGGCTGCCACCGCGCAGAAGAGCCACACAGCAGCAGTGCTGTACATATCAACAAGGGCAAAAAAGTCACCCTCAAGCTCGCTACTTCATGGCCGGCGCACTTCCCTATCATGGGTACAGGAGTAGATACCTTTGCCAAACGCTGCAGTGAACTCAGCGGCGGTACGCTCGAGATCAAAGTCTTTGCCAAAAACATTCTCGTACCGGCACTGCAGGTATTTGATGCCGCCTCTGCAGCCCAGATCGATGCATTTCACTCAGGTGTCTACTACTGGAAAGGAAAAAATCCGGCATTCAGCCTCTTTGGGGGAATGCCGCTGGGACTGCTGGGTAACGAGATGATCACTTGGTTCAAATTTGGCGGCGGTTATGAACTCTGGCGGGAACTCTACGGCAAATTCAACCTCTATCCGCTCATAGGCGGCACTACCGGTCCTCAGATGGGCGGATGGTTCAAAAAAGAGATCAAAAGCCTAGATGACCTCAAGGGGCTGAAGATGCGTATCCCCGGTCTGGGCGGCGAGGTGATGAAAAAACTGGGAGTCAATCCTGTACTCCTTCCTGCCGGCGAGATCTACACCGCACTTGAGCGCGGTACTATCGATGCGACAGAGTGGGTCGGTCCTGCACTTGACAGCATGATGGGCTTTGCCAAAGCGGCACCCTACT
>JALTYW010000073.1 GCA_027046415.1 Sulfurovum sp. | reverse complement strand
TGAAGGTGGAGCGTACCACGCCCATATATTCGCGTCCGTAGTTCTTTTTAAGCTGCCAGACACCAAACAGCTGGCACACCTCTTTTTCTTCATCGGCAAGCAGTGTGATCTTCAACTCTTTCTTCTCGATGAAGTTGCGGTGTTTTTTGGGAGAGTCGGGGCTTACACCGAGTATGGTGGCATTCAACCCTTCAAAATCGGGCAGTGCTTCCGTAAAGTCGCACGCTTCGGTCGTACACCCGGGGGTATTGTCTTTAGGATAAAAGTAGAGTACGATCCACCGTCCCTTGATATCTCTCAGGCAGATCTCCTCCTCATCCTGATTGGGCAGACAAAAGTCAGGTACCGCATCACCAACATTCAACATAAAAACTCCTTTTTGTTTTACTTTTTAATTTTTACCTTTTAATTTATTCGGTAGTATATCAAAATGAATGAAAAAGATGTACCAAACAAAGCACAACTTCTCGAAGAGATCGAAAAACTGATCGCCTATGGCAGAGAAGAGCCAACCATCAACCCCGACCTGCTTGCCTACCTGAGCCTCGATGACCTCATCGGTATCAAGCGCAAACTCCTTGAACGTGTCGGCACCCTTTCAGAGGAGGACAAAGCGTGGCTGGAGCAGTTCAAAAAGTACGAATAGCGATCTACTTGATGCTGCTCTGACGCAAATCTTCAGATTTGTCATACTCGACATTATAACGCTTCAGGATCTCTTTTTGTTTCGCCATTGCCTCTTTACGGTCAATGATCACTTTGACACCGTCATTGTCTTCAAGCAGATAATACGGGGCTTTGTTCTCTTCCATAAGTTCAAAAAAGGCTTTGAAATTCTTGAACGGTTTCCCGTTGACTTTATCGATCACCCACATGCCAAAGTTGTTGTCGCCGCGGCTAATGTCTGATGCAAGTACTTTCAGCAGGACAACCACTTCTTCTTTGTCTTTCTCCTGCCATTTGCTTGCCAGACAGCTGAGTTTGAGACGGTTGCGTCCGGTAGATCGGATCAGATTACGGGTCAGTGGAGAGAATACATAACCGCCGTAGATGGCATAGGTCGGCATCTCGTCATACCGGGTGGTCTTGACAAGATACATCTCGTCACCTGTCTTGGTCAACGGTACCTCCACCTGCATCAGTTTTTGGTCACGAATAATATCGAGTTTGACCTTCTCCCCCATCTGGTGCATGTCGACATAGTAGTAAAAGTCGGTATATTCATGTCGTCTGAACTCGACCGTACCGTCATTTTCAATTTTGTGTCCGTCTATGGCGGTGATGATATCACCTACTTTCAGTATCCCCTCCGAGGGTGAGTGATACACCACCTTGTCTACCAGTTTCCCGGTGATATTGTCATCCAAACCATAGTATCGCCGCATTGCCGGATTTTCCAGTTTCTGTGTTCCCAGCCCAAGGTCGGCAAATCCGTCATAGTGCCCATCTTTCATATCGTCAATAAAGTGCTTGACCATACTCACAGGTACAAGATAGCCGATATTTTGTGACTTGCTGATCACCTGCATCACCACCCCGATGATCTTTCCCTCAGAGAGTGCAGGCCCACCGCTGTTTCCCGGGTTGACCGCTGCATCGACCTGAATGGCAAGGAAACTCTCACCGCTGTGTACATAGGTGTTGTGCTCAATGCGCGAAACCACCCCTATAGTGGCGGAGAGTGTACTTCCTCCCATCGGGTAGCCGTACACAACAATCTTCTGCTCAATCTTTGGGAGAGCACCAAACTTCAGCGGCTTTACCCCCTTGTAAAATGCTTTGTCCTCGACTTTGAGCAGTGCAAGGTCTGCCTGATGAGAGACAGCATAGACTTTGGCAATGTAGCGCTTGCGCTCTCCGTAGCGCTGCACCTCTAAAAAGGCTTCATTGGCAACGACATGGGCATTGGTCAAGATGTATCCACCCTCGATGATCGCACCAGAACCGGTAGAACTCCGCATAGAGGAGCTCCATGGAGAGAGGTAGTTGGGTATCTTTGCCACATTGTATATCTTGACGATCGCCTGTTTGGTCATATCGTCACTCTCCGCTTTTCCAAACAGCAGCAGGGTAGTTACAAGTATCATATAAAGATATTTCACGATCATCCTTTTTTCTCGAATTTGGCGACATACGCTTCGGCATCGTACGTCTCGATGCCTCTCTTTTGTGCTTCTTTTGCCATCAGACCGGCATCGCTGTCTGAGATCAGATGCTTTTGTGCGTCATAGCAGCGCGCCGTGCAGACACCGCAGCTTGGACTGCGGTCTTTACCGATAAAGAGAGTCACATCGGGATGGTTGTCAAAAAAGACTTTGGCATAGGCAATGACAGGATCGCTCAAATCTTTCCCGTTCTCATTAGAGATCGCTCTGACATCTCCTTTCTGTTTGACAAGATCCATGGTCGGGCGCGGTGTACCAAAAGCGAAATCCTCCGGACAGAAGGGTACGATCTCTTTGCCCTCAAGCAGGGAAAGCAGCAGATCACTCCGGTTGTCAGTACCGTCATATCGGCAGGACTCACCCAGCAGACATGCTGAAACAGCGATCTTTTCCATTAAAATACAAACAGCAGCAGATAGACCCAAATACCTGTCAAAGACGTCAACGCAATACCGATAAACGTTCTGACACCTGCACGCCGATGCGCCTCAGACCCGCTACCGGGCAGCACTCCGCCACGCCTGCTCTCTTTGTAGGCACACAGCAGTGTACTGCTCCAAATCCCAAGTGTCACTATGGCAATAACAATATGTACTACCAGCACAGCAAAAAGGTAGTTGTGTGAGACATGGGTGTTTTGCACAAAGGCTTCATAGCCGCCTCCAAGACGTACACCATATTCAAAGTATCCCACGACAATCACCGAGACTACAAAGATAATCCCCTGCAACGTACCGTGCAGGGTGTAGTTACCTCTTTTCGCAAAGGAGATAGCAATGCCAACCAGCAATGGCAGCAGTGCTACCACCAAAGTAACGAAATCCATAAAAAAAGGGGCTTTTGTTCCCAGAAATCCCGGCTGGAACATATAATCCATAGTTTCTTTCTCCATTTTTTATTGGTGTATAGTTACGCACCACTTTACCCTAAGAAGCTTAACAGATTACCACCGACTTGATCTCCGTAAACTCTTCTAATGCCCACTTTGGACCTTCACGCCCTACACCCGAAAGCTTCGCACCGCCGTAAGGCTGCACATCAAAACGGAGTGTTGGAATGTCATTGATGACCACACCGCCACACTCGGCATCATCGATAAACTGCTGCGTCAGTCTAAGATCATTGGTGAAGATGCTAAACTGCAACCCATACGGAGAGTTGTTCATCTTCTTTATGGCACTCTCGTAATCAGGCACACTCACCAGACTCACAATAGGAGCAAAGACCTCTTCACAGACGATCTTCATCTCATCGGTCACATCCGCCATCACTGTTGGAGGGAAGATACCGTCCACCTCATCACCGCCTGCAATGACACGCGCCCCCTCGTTCTTGGCTGAAGCCACCCAGCTTTTGGCACGGTGTTTGGACTCTTCGTCAATCAGCGGTCCCATGAAGGTCTCTTCTTCATAAGGCGACCCGACTTTCAACTTCTTTGTCTCCTCAGCCATCAATTCGGCAAACTGCTCATAGACATCCTCATTGACATAGATGCGCTGCAGAGAGATGCACACCTGCCCGGAGTTATAGAATGCCCCATAGGCACACCGTTTGGCTGCCAATGCAAGGTCGGCACTCTTGTCAATGTAGGTTGCAGCATTGCCGCCAAGCTCGAGTGAAACTTTTTTGATACCCGCCTGCTTGGTAATAATGTTCCCCACCGGTACCGAACCGGTAAAAGAGATAACGCGGGGAATATCACTGGTGACCAGTGCAGAGCCTACCTCCGCATCACCGTAAACCACACTCAAAGTATCCTGTACCGCATAAGGCGACTCTACAAA
>JALTYW010000072.1:1144-3950 GCA_027046415.1 Sulfurovum sp. | reverse complement strand
GGGATGGGGTAGTGAGTATGCCATGACAAACTACCTCTACCGTATGCTGAAAGAACGCAATGTCAAGATAGAAAAAGGCTACTACTACCTGAGCAAAGAGGGGAAAAAGGCACTTGCAGCCAAAGCCGGCACTATTCCTGTGAAATATGACAAAGTACCTTACCTTGCATGGGAAGAGGAGGGAGAGAAACACTCTCTTGTCATACCGTTTTTGCAAGATGCCTCCATGTTAAGGGTGATGCTTAAAGACAAAAGCAGCAGAAACCCTCTTGGCAGTGCAAATGCAGCAATAAAGATGCAGCTCTATTATGAAAAGAAAAATGGTACCCAAACGGCACAGATGGGTGGCATGGCTGCGGCACTTGGCGGCGGAAGCGGTTCCAAAGAGAAGAGAGAAACCCTGTTTTCAAAGTCATTTAGGCTTGACAGGCTTTCCAATATGCCGATAGATATCTTTTTTGTCAAAGGTAAAAACAGAGATGGTAAATCTGTCTATCATACACTTTGGTATGGATTGGGTGGTATAGAAAAACAAGAGACGTATGTTCCGGAAAAGATAGTACCAAAACGTCTTGAAATCAGATGCTATGATGGTATGCACTATACGGATACCTATACGTTCCATTTTAAGAAAGGTCAGAAGCTTGAAGATCTCTTCTTTACGTTTGCCTTTGCTGTGCCTGATATCTCCAACGATGCTATTACCCTAATGGACAAAGAGCAAAAAAAGCGGTTTGCACATATAGGAAAAGTAGCACCGCTGTCGCAGCTGCAGTGGACAAACAGAACCAAAATCTACAACTTTGTACTCTTGCAAAGTCTCTATGAAGCCCAGATACAAAAACATCTTAATGTTGCGCTCACACGCCATAAGCACCCAAGGGTTTTAATGGCAATGGTAGAAAAGAGCAAGGGAAAACTACGCAGTACGCTTGATTTGCGAAGTGTAGGAGCTGATGTCTATGGTGATGAAAAACAGGTACACTCCTTTAATCTTATGGATGGACTCTACAGCTCCAAAGCAGAAGCGGCTTCTATCCAACAGGGCAAAGACCTCTTTTCTCTGTGGATGGAGCAACAAAGACCGTTGCTTACGATTTTGCCCAAAAAGCGATATAAAGATGCAGTGCTGGCTATGATGGAACAAAACGGTTTTGATACAAAGACCCGTGAACATTTTCAAGAGAGTGAAAAAGTGATGATCGTTCCTAAAAACTTCTCTCCAAAAGATGGATGGCTGGAGATAGACCCTCAAAGCTACAGGCTTGTGTCTGTACTGCCAAACGGTATGTACGGTGCGATGACAGAGACCATTTTGACACAGGAAAACATTGAAACAACAACCCGTTATTTTCTTGGTCTGCTTATTGGTTCCAATATCTCTGTGGGTAGTGTCATCAATTATGCACTGCTTGGGGAAGAGGATTTCAAGCTGATCAAAGAAAAATCGCACAAGTTGGCTAAAGTGCTTGGGTGCTATGCCAAAAAGTTTGAAACGGCTGCAGGTGATCCGATGGGGACAGCAAAAAGTGCCGTGAAAGATACGGCAGGAAAGGAGGGGGATGATATTACCAATATGATAGAGAGTACGTTTGACTGTAAAGATGGTGGCAAAGCAGATGATAAAAAACCAAAGGAGTATAAGGATTTTGTCAATTTTGGTAAAGGAATAGATCAGGCTATTTCAAATTATTTTGATCATATGAAGTAGGGAGCGTGTTTATATCTCCCCCGCCATAAAATGCTCAAATATCTGTGTCACCAGTGCAATGCGCTCTTCAAAACTTTTTTTACTCGCTCTCTCATGTATAGTGTGGTCACCGTCTCCGTAAGGACCCCAGCCGTCAAGGGTAGGTACGCCTTGTGAGGCGACGATGTTGGCATCACTCACACCGCCTCGTTTTTCAGTAGGCAGGGTGGTGTTGCAGAGTGCTTCTATCTTTTTGACAAAGGCTGCCTGCTGGGGGGTAGGCTGCATCACGTCACGCTGGATGCCGCCGCTGAGTGTTGATGTTGTTCCTTCCACATAAGCAGTATTGACTATCTCATCAATGGCTTTGAGCACGCGATCGCGCTCATCAGTGGTGGTGTAGCGCAATTCGAAGGTGAGTTTGGCTTTGGGAGAGATGGTGTTGGCACCGATGCCCCCTTCGATCTTGCCGACATTGACAGTGGTCTCTTTGTCAAGATCGGTCAGGGCAACAAGCTTTTGCAGTTTAAGTGCTGCCTCAAGGTTGGCATCAGCCCCTTTGTCGTAGTGGTTGCCCGCATGTGCGGCAATGCCTTCGATGTCGATGAAGAAGGTACCCACGCCTTTGCGTCCGATGACCACCTCGTCATGCACGCCTGCTGCCTCAAAAACCATGCAGTAGTCGTACTCCTTGGCGAGTTTGGCAGTGAGATGCTTGCTGTCGTCACTGCCGGTCTCTTCATCGCTGACAAGCAGGAAGTCGATGTTGTGGATGGCACCGTGTTTTTTGTAGATGTTTCGCAGTGCCTCAAGAGCAACATAGTTGCCCCCTTTCATGTCGCACACCCCCGGTCCGTAGATCCATGCATCATCCTCCCTAAACTGCTCAAATGTGCCGGGAGGGAAAACGGTATCAAGATGCCCCAAAAGCAGCAGTTTTTTACCCTCTTTTTGAGCAGAGGTGAGGTGGAGGTGGTCGCCTATCTCTTCTCTTGGATAGCGGGTAAGCTGGAATCCGAGCTCCTCCATCCAGTAGGCGAAAATCTCACCATTGCGGTCAACCCCCTCTTTGTTTTTGGTCCATGAGTTGATCTCGATGATCTCTTTAAGTGCTTG
>JALTYW010000072.1:0-1134 GCA_027046415.1 Sulfurovum sp. | reverse complement strand
CTTGATAGGTATCGGACATTTGATATCCTTTTGTTATTCTTGGCAGATATTTTAGTAAAATATTGTAGAATTGGAGGTTAATCTTTTAAAAGGATGGTCGAATGGGAAGAAAGATCGGAATGTGGATGTACCAAAACGGCGGCGGTGACAAGATCGAAGCCAAAATGGTTAAAAAACTCAAAGAGAGGGGAATAGAGACCGTCACTGGATTGAATCTCCGCCATGCTATAGCCAAAAAAGGGCATATCTACCACGGAAAACGGAAAGTGGACAAGCTTGATCTCTTTTTCTCCTACAATGCAGGGGAGCAGACGCAGTATCAGGTCTTTTTGTATCAGGCACTGGGACGCATTATCCCTACCGTCAACTCTTACGAAGCTTTTGCGCTGACAGAGGACAAGTTTCAGACTGCCTACATGCTGCAGCAGCATGGTATCGCGACACCGGAGTTTCAGCTCTGTCACCGGGACGATACGGAACACCTCAAGCGCATTATGAAAAAATGGAAGAAGATGGTCTACAAGCCCACAGACGGCTGGGGCGGGGTAGGTTTGACCAAGATAGAGAGTGAAGAGTCGCTCAATATGCTGCTGCCTTTCCTCAATCAGGCTGACTTACGCTTTTTCTATGTGGAGAAGTTCGTCAAGTATGACAACACAGACTACCGTGTCGATATTGTCGATGGACAGTTTGTGGGCTGTTACGGCAGGAAGGCGAGCAAGCGTGACTGGCGTACCAATGTAACCAGCGGCGGTTCGGTTTTCCTTAGAGAACCTAATGACGAAGTGATTGAGCTGGCGATCAAAGCGGCGAAGGTGTGCGGTACGGATATTGCCGGCGTGGATATTATTTACGATCTGGAACGTGAGGAGTATGTGGTGCTTGAGGTCAACGGTATTCCTGCCTTTGCGACACCTGAGCAGGAGAAGATGGGACTGGATTTCAATGACCGAAAAATTGACCTGATCGTTGATCTGATTGACCGCAAGACAAAGAAGAAAAAGAAAAAATAGCATACATTAGATTGCAGCGGTTTCACTCGATAGCTCTGGCAGATGCAAACATGAGAAGCGTAAAGCGAAAGCAAACTGCTTTGCTTTCGTAGCTTCGGAACCGGAACGGCCGGAGCGTATG
>JALTYW010000071.1 GCA_027046415.1 Sulfurovum sp. | reverse complement strand
ACAATCCCAGCCTGCTGTACATAGATATTGAACTCCTCATAAAGCGGCTTGTCATTGATCTTGATATTTCTGAATTTGTCAACCACCTCTTTCTGCACCTCTTTGACGATCTGCTGCGCTTTACGCTTGCGAATCATATCACTGTCATCATATTCAAGAGAAAAGACAGGATTGATATAACGGTCAAAGAAGTTCTCCGGTGCTTTTTCATGTAAATTGATAAAGATCTGAAAGAGGTTGTCCCCTATCTCAAAGCTCGCATCGGGATTGAACTTAAACCCAATCACAGAGGTGACGGAGTCCACCTCCTCTTTGTTCAGCCGTCTTAGCAGAGCCTCTTCTATCTGTGTTACATACGCTTCGGTCTCTCTAAGATCATGGTTGATATCGATCTTGCCATTTAGATATATCTGCTGTGCATCAAACTCCGGAAAAAGCTGAAATTTGGTCACCTTTGCCATGCCCACCGTTGCCACAACAATAAAGAGTACCAGTGCAGTCAATGAACTCCATTTTTTCATGAGCAGGCTTTTGAGAAAATTACGGTACCGATGAATGAACTTTTTCCAAAAACCACCCTCTTCATCTACTTTTTTCGCCTTGCCGATACTGAAAAACTCTTTGGAGTGCAGAGGAAGGAAATAGAATGCTTCAAAGAGAGAAGAGAGCAGCAAAATACTTATCATCACAGGAAGCACCTGCATGAACATTCCCATTTTCCCGCTCATGATCAAGAGAGGCAAAAAAGCAAATACTGTTGTCAGTGTCGCAGTAAGTACTGCCGGGAACATCTCCACTGCACCATCTATAGCTGCTTCTTTGGGAGACTTGCCCATCTCCAGGTGACGGTAGATGTTCTCCGCTACAACAATGGCTTCATCGACCAGCATACCAAGCGCGATAAGTGCACCAAGCATGGTAAGCATGTTAAGGCTGTAGCCTATAGCATCGGCAGCGATAAGCGTAATGAAAAACGATGTCGGGATACCGATGGCAACCACCCATGCAATCCGGGCATTGACGGAAAGAAACAGTGCGGTAAAAACAAGTATAAGTCCAAAAAGTATATTGGAAGAGACAAGGTTCAGACGGTTTTTCACCCATACCGAGGTATCAGTATAGGCTTCCAATGTAATATCAGGATATTTTTTGGCATAGGTTTTAAGTATCTCTCTAACCTCTTTACTCAGTGCAATGGCATTACCCTCTTTGGTCTTGTTGATATTCAAAGAGATGTTGGGTTTTCCGTTAAAGTGCGATATCTGTGTAGGATCACCCAATCCAATCTTCACCGAAGCAATATCTTTCAGACGCAGGTACTTTCCGTTGATACCAAGCAGTATATCACCCAGTGCCTTGGCAGACTTCTCCCCGTTAATCGTCGAGATATAAAGGTGATCTCCCGCTCCATCCAGTGTCCCTGCCGGATAGATCGAAGCAATCTGACTGATTGCCTGATAGACCGCCGTTTTTGGCAGTCCGTAGGCATCGAGCTTTTTCTGGTCAAGCGTAATCAGCACCTCTTCATCAGCATCCCCACGTATGGCGATACCACTGAGATTTTTAATCAGAGAGAGCCTGCTTTTAAGATCGTCCGCTACATCCAAAAGCCGTGTTTTTGGAACATCCCCCGAAATGGCAACCAACAAAAGCGGGTAGTCATGCACAACCACTTTGGCGATTGGTTCTTCCATATCCGAGGGAAGATCCCGCCTTGTATTGGCAATAATATCTTTGACATCGGAAAGTACAAGCTGCTTGTCGTTACCCGGCTTGATATCTGCTGTGATCGTAAAAAGACCGTTTTGTATCGTTGTATAGATCGTATCAATCTCAGAAAGGCTTTTGAGTTCATCCTCTATCTGTTTAACCACCATCTTGTCCAGCACATTTGCACTGGCTCCAACATACCCTCCACTGATAGAAACCTCATCAAGTGTCGAAGCAGGGAATATCTCTTTGGCAATATTCTGGTAGGCAAAAATCGCCATAATCAGCATAAACACCATAAAAATATGGTTCAAAATAGGTCTCTCTACAGCAAACCGCACAAATTTACGTATCATACACTACTCTTCTTCAATCACAAAAATGGTATCTGTGACCCTGTTTTTATACTTGAGTGCTTCAAGGTTCTCCTGAAGAATTTTTCTCTCCGCTTTCAATGCCTCGACCTGACGGTAGATTTTATTAACCTTTTTACTCTCATAGTAGATCTGATTGCTGAGGTAGATTTTGATCAGCGTTAGTATCAGTACAATGCTCATCGATATGAGGATAACGCTAACCATTCCCCATGTGATCCCGTTTGGACCTTTTTTTCGCTTTCGTATCTTCCATCAGTTGCCACGCTCAAATCTGAAACTTCGCAGTTTGGCAGAACGGCTTCTTGGATTTTGTGCCAGTTCCGCTTTGGACGCAGTTACCGGTTTTCGATGGAGCGGTTTGCCAAGCGCATGATTCTTGCCACAGGTACACCGCATTGCCTGAGGATCACAGATGCAGGCAGTCGCCCACTTTTTAAAACGGTTTTTAACCAGTCTGTCCTCAAGAGAGTGGAAGGTGATGAGTGAAACAACTTCCCCCTCATAGTGCTTCATCTCGATCGCATCGAGCAGCCCCTCTATTTCGCCAAGTTCGTTGTTCACTTCAATGCGTATTGCCTGAAACGGCAGTGTAGCAGGATGAATCTTGCCGCCAAAAGGAATCACTGTAGTGATGATATTGCTTAATGCTTCAGCACTTTCAATCGGTTTTTTGGCACGTGCCTCCACAATCGCCGCTGCAAGTTTACGATAGGAGCGTACTTCTCCATATGCATCAAAGATATACTCCAGCTTCTCTTTAGGATAGGTATTGACCACCTCATACGCACTTAAGCTTGCAGAGGCATCCATCCGCATATCCAATGTTTTGGCATCAAACGCAAACCCGCGCTCTTTTTTGTCAAGCTGCAGTGAAGAGACACCAAAATCGGCAAGCAATGCTGTTACCGGAGCCTCCGTTAGCATAGGCAGTACCGTAGCAAAAGTACCTTTGTAAAACCGGCTGCGTTCACCAAAAGGCGTAAGTCTCTCTTTTGAAAATGCCAATGCCTCGTCATCACGGTCGATACCGACATGTTTCAGATGCCCATAGCGCCCCAGTACTTCACTGCTGTGTCCGGCATACCCCAGTGTACAGTCGACAAAGTATCCTTCTGGCACATCTTTGAAGCTTTCCAAAACCTCATCCAGCAATACCGGTATATGCGGACTCTCCACGCCATCCCTTTCGTAATAAAAGCATTGTCGAACAATGCATACAGGCACTATTCACTAATTTTTAGTGTTATAATACCGAAATAATCCTAACCTAAGGTTGCTACCGATGGACAAACACCTCATTGACGATATCAAACACGTTTCCCTTTCACTTTTTGAAAAAAACTTTTTTGGCGTCTATCACGGCTCCATCTCCGCACGTGTTTCTGAGCACAGCTTCATCATAAACTCAAAAGACACCATACTGAACGAAGTTACCGAAGCTTCGCTTGTAAAACTCGACTGTCAAAAAAGAGACTATCGATGGAGTCTTGCAAACTCAGATGTACATATCCACGAACATATCTATGAGACGATTCCAAATGCCAAATATGTCTCTTATACCATGCCGCCCTATGCAACAGCCTACTCTCTTAAACATGGGAAAGTATTGCCCCAGGATTATTATTGTCAAAAAATTCTCGGTGAGGTTATTGTATTCGATCCCAAAAGTTTTGAGGACTGGATCGAACGCGCGCCTTATGAAATACCACAGTTTTTTCAAAAACACGACACACATCTTCTGCTCATCAAAGGATTTGGTCTTATCGCATATGACCGTGATATCACAGAGATGGCAAAAAAAATCGCCATTCTTGAAAATACCTGTCGGCTGCTTGCACTCTCTGCAAATATTTAATCTTGACTAT
>JALTYW010000070.1 GCA_027046415.1 Sulfurovum sp. | reverse complement strand
GCTGTAGCCGGTAAACTGATGCAGTACCTTCTCGGTCGCGGGATCTACAATGTAGATGATCGGCGTAAACCGTGTCTTGCCAAGCTGTGAGGGGTAGCGGTCTTTGTCAAGGTTGAGCATCACAGGCACATAGCGCTGCTTAATCTTCTCATCGATATCAAGCTGAGAGAGGATGCGGTTTTCGAGTTTTCGACACCATGGGCAGTAGCTTGTTGTCATGAACACCATCAGAGGCTTGTTTGCTTGCAGTGCCTTCTTTTTTGCCTTGGCATAGTCGGTCTCATACCCCATCACTTTTGCAAAGATCTCATGGGTAACCGTACGCTTCTTTTTAGAGAGCCGTTTGTTGTCAGCAAGCCATTGACGCTTAAAGCTGTCGAGCATCTCCTCGACGGTATCGGCAAGCTGTTCCTCGACATCATCGGCATCCTTAAAATCCGGAGCAATAAGACGGCTCTGCATATAGGTCTCGCCAAAAACAGGCTGGGCTGACCCCTCTCTTCGCACATACTCTCCAACTGCCAAATCAACTTTGAGACCAACAGTATTTCCCAACGACACATCTTTGATTACAAAAGCAAGCACACGGGAGGGGTGTCCGGAAATATCAATGCCGAGTTCTTTTGAGGTTTCAATCATGAGCATTTTGATGTCACTGCTGTATTTCTCTGTCTTTGCAGACATATTTGCCACGATCGGGTCATAGCTGTCAACGCCGGTGAGCACATAGAAGCTTTGGGCATAAAGCAACACTGTTGTACACAATCCTATACATAACTTTTTCATCATTGATTTCCTTTATCTGCTTCCATGGTCTCTATAAACTCAATACTACACCGTTTTGCAGAGTGCATCGTTTCATAAACAGCTTCAAACCTCTTCTCGAACTCCGGTAGCAACGCTATAATTTTCGGATCAAACAGAATACCGCTCTGCTTTCTGAGATAGCTCACTGCCTTTTCATGGCTGAGTGCCGCCTTGTAGGGTCTCTCGCTTCGTAGTGCATCATAGACATCCGCCACCGCCATAATACGCCCGGAAAGGGGTATCTCCTCCCCTTTCAACCCAAGCGGATACCCAGAGCCGTCCCAACGCTCCTGATGGCTGTAGGCAATCTCGGCAGCAAGGCGAAGAAAGGTGTTGGAGCCCAGTTTGTGCTCTGAACGCAGCAACGCATCTCTGCCTATGGTTGTGTGGGTTTTCATGATCTCCATCTCTTCAAAACTCAGCGGTCCCTCTTTGAGCAGGATACTGTCAGGGATACCAATCTTGCCAATATCATGCAGCGGTGCAGACTTGTAGAGCAGTGTAATATACTCCGATGTGAGTACCTCTGTATATTTGCCATGGTTCTTGAGCGTCTGAGCGATGATTCGCACATACTCCCTGGTGCGTTCAATATGGTGCCCTGTTTCAGTATCCTTACACTCTGCAAGATTGGCAACCGTCTCGATTGTCGCATCTTTCGTATCGGCAAGTTCTTTGATGTTACGGTTGAGTCTTTCGATGGTACGACTCAATGAATCGATCATGATCGATGCAGATACCATCAGCAGTATGGTCAATACGATCGTATTCCCTGACATTACAGACCAGAAAAGTATTGGATGTCCGCCAAACAGGTTGGGTATGAGATCTAATGCGCTCATTGCAATCCCAATCCCAAAAAGCATTGCAACTGTCAACAAAAGCGTCACCAACCCCTCTTTCAGTCCCAGTAAAATACCCGCCATTACAGGTGCGACAAGCAGCCATAAAAACCCTGCCCCCTCAATACCAAAACGTAAAATCAAATAGACCGAAAGCAGCCATATGGGTGCAACAAAACCAATGACACGTTGGGTATAACTCAGTTTTGGGTTAAAAAGAAGTACCAGAATCCATATATAAAAAACTGTATCGATCAATGCAGTATCATAATACCCTATACTCACTGCCCCGATAAGACTGGGTATATAGGCAATAAAACCTACCGCAGCAGAAATCAGGATAATACCAAAAAGCACATTCTCTCTGGTATACGCCAAACTTGGCGAAGAACTTCGAACATGGTGTGCACGCAACTTTTGAATGCTATGAAGAAAAGACATACAAAAAGTATAGCATACATCTTGTGTAACTGTGTGAAGTATACCATTTTTGCTATACTATAAGGAAAGGAGGAGTACCGCATGCACAGCAAGTGGCAACAGAGACTCATCTGCATCTACTTCAAACTCATCAGCCCTGTTGCACACGATTTTGCCGCACGCTGTGCCTATAGGCTCTTTCACTATCCGGTAGATACCAAACGGAAACACTGGAATGAAAAACCACTGCCAACACCCAAAGACTTTACCGTATCGCTTGATAACGGAAATGTTTTGCAGTGCTATGCATGGGGCGATGAGCATGCACCTGCAGTGCTGCTGGTACACGGCTGGTCGACCAATGCCAGAAGTATGAGCCACCTTATCGATGCACTGCTTCAAAGAGGCTACCGTGTCATCAGCTATGATGCACTCAGACACGGCAAGAGCAAGGCAAAACGTGCAGACCTTGCTGACTGGGCGAACAGTGTGCGCGCTGTGCTTGCACACATAGGGCATGTCCGGTGCATCGCTGCACACTCTTTTGGTGCTGCGGCAGTAACTGTCGCTTCCAAACAGAGACTAAATAGCGACAAACTGCTCTTCTTTGCCCCCATACAGGATGTCATCTCCATCGCTGAGCGTTTTGCACAGAAGCTCTGTATCCCCGACCAGATCGTCAAAGCAATGCAAACGCATACATGGATTCAAAACAGGAAAAATTTTGAAGCGTACGGTAGAGACTGGGAAGATCTCTTCAACTCCTCTTGCCATCTTCCCACACTGGTCTTTCACGATCAAGACGACAGTTTTGTACCCATTGCCCACAGCCACAGACTGTGCCAAAGGTGGCCATGGGCGAAACTGATTATTACCAAAGGACTGGGACATCGAAAAATCCTCGATGATCAGGAGGTCATACGAGAGTCAATAGCATTTATAGAAGAGGATACCGTATCGGCCATTAAAGGTCGATAGCGTAGGATTTGAGAGTTTCCAGATCAATCAGTTCCAGCATGCGTTCATGTGTCGCATGGATAAAAATATGGGGTGCCATACCGTCTTTATGCGCCTGTACAAAGCGCGGACCGCTCAGGCACCAGCTCTGTCCCGGCTTCACACCGGCAAAATTAAACTCCGGACGTGGTGTGGAGAGATCATTGCCTACCCGTTTGGAGTATTCCAAAAACGCTTTTGTTGCATAGATGCAGACGGCATGCACTCCCGGATTGTTCGCGCCTGAATAGCATGTACCGTCACGATAAAATCCAGTCAAGGGTTTGAGACTGCAAGGCTCAAGCGGTTCACCAAGTACATTTTTGGCTTTTGTTCCATTCATTTTTGCTCCTTTGCCGGCGGACAGACAAAATGCCGCATATCCACACCACCCAGTGTTTCGCTCCAACCTATGTAAGTATGGGTCTGCTCATGTTCAACTTCAAGAAAGCAGTCGCCAAAATAGTGTGACAACAGTGTGGCAATGTTCTGTGATGCAGGCAGTGATGCCACCCAGACAAACCCGATCGGCTTAAGTGACGGCACCTCTTTACTGCTGCGCATGAGGTCGCGAAGCTGCGTTTCAATCTGGCAGATATCTGTACTACCTTCATAGACAGACACCTCCACAACCGCTTTGAAACTGCCATCATCAACAACTTTCTTCCACTTGTCACCCGGACGCTTCGGCTCGTAACGATAGCTGTCATACGCTTTGGACATACAGAGTGCATCTACCTGCTTAAAGGCTTTGGACACCTCTTTGCAAAGTGTTTTGAGCACTTGTTTATCGTATGTTTTCTCTGTAAAACCATCATCATTCAACAGATGTTCATCTTCGAAGCGTGTAACAGCCGCTGCATCCATTCTGCTTTTATGGTGTACCACCGCAACAGGAAAATGCACCTTCCAATGCAGATGCGAATCGACATCGAGCGTCGTTAAAAATGCCTCTTTGTCAAAAGGTACGGTACTGCGTACACACTGTTCAACATGCGCAATGATCTCCTGCATACTTCACCTCACTGTTTTAATCAGGATTATACACCATCTTCTTTGTTTTTGATGTATTTGGAGACAATATAGTCAATTGCCGCTTCTTTTGTTTCGATTTTGCCATCAAGCTGCATAGCGTACAGATCATCAAGCATCGTTTTAAATTGTGGTGAGGGCTGCAACCCCAGTGCGATCAGGTCTCGCCCCTGCACCAGCGGCTTAAGCGGCTCTGTACGTACAGAAAGTTTCTGCGCTTTCTCAAGCAGCCACTCTCCGGCAGGGTACTCCCCCCTCTTTGCTTCAGGTGTCGTACGCCCCAAAAAGTCCGCCTTTGCCACTAGTACCAGCTCTTCGATGTTAACCTTGGTCGCCAGCCGCCTGATGGCTCCATCCTTTGCCCCCTGCGCATAAAACTGTGAAAGTTTGAGATGATGTTCTACCAATGGCAGAATGCTATCAATGAAATCATGTTCGTTGGTAAGGCGGTATAAAAAGTTTCGGGTAGGTTCAAGCCCTGCTTTTTCGTGGCGAAGTGCGCGTATGCGCGCATTCGAGTGAAGAGTGAAGAGTGAAGAGTGAAGAGTTTTGGTATGTGTTTCTTGCGAAACACTTTTATTTATTTCATTCCACTTTTCAACTCTGCCATCTTCATATTCGATAGTGGTGGTAAGGGGTTTGCCAAAGTCGTGACAGAGTGCTGCAAAGAGCAGCTTTAGTCTCTCCTTCTCTCCACTGCTCCCTGCTCCCTGCTCCCTACTCCCTATTGCTCCCATTTCATCAACAACCATCATCGTATGCACCCACACATCCCCCTCTGGGTGCCACTTGGCATCCTGCGGTACGCCAATGAGCGCATGCAGTTCCGGAAAATAGCGCTCTATTATTCCCCACTCACGCATCAGCTCCAGTCCAATTGAGGGTTTGTCTGCTTTGAGCAGGAGCTTCTTCCATTCCTCATAGACACGTTCTTTGGGAAGCTCGTCAAGCATCCCTTCGACAACCATCTTTTTGCAAAGTGCAGCTGTCTCTTCAGCTACGTTAAATCCAAAACGTGCAGCAAACTGTACGGCACGGTAGACCCGTAGCGGATCTTCGACAAAGGTATTGGCATCGATGTGACGTAACATCCCCTGTTTAATGTCCTCCACACCACCGTACGGGTCTATCAGAGAACACTTTTGCATCTCGTAGCCGATGGCATTTATGGTAAAATCTCTGCGTCTTGCCGCTGTTTTAAAATCAAGTGTACCATCGACCGAAACATCAAATCCCTGATGCCCCTTGCCTGTCTTGCGTTCGGTTCTTGGAAACGAAAAGTCAAACTCCCATGTGCCACTTTTGAGCTTGACCACCCCAAAGCTCTTTCCTACACTGCTGACACTGCCAAATGCACCAAGTATTGCCTCAAGCTCCTCAACCTTGTGCAGTCCATACACTTCAATGTCGTAGTCCTTGACCGGCAGACCAAGCAGCATATCCCGCACCGCACCCCCGACAACTACGGCACTGGCATCTTTTGCCTGCAGGGCATAGGAGATTTTCAGAAGGATAGAGGGTAGATACATGGTTGTCCTTTTAACCCTGAACATTTATCGTTTTTATTATATCCTATCGTAGATGCATATACAAAGGAGTACCCATGCTGCAAAACCACTTTACCGAAGCGATGCAGTTTCGTCATGCCTGCAAACTGTTTGATGATAGTAAAACCATACCTGATGAGACCATGCACTACATCCTCGAAGCAGGACGCACCTCCCCCTCCTCTTTTGGAATGGAGCCGTGGAAGTTTCTGGTCGTAAGCAACGATGCGCTCCAAGAAAAACTCAGACCGCTGTGCTGGAATCAGCCGCAGATTACCACCTGTTCGCATCTGGTTATCATATTGGCAGCCATTGAGAGTGTCAGACCCCAAAGCGGCATTCCCCAAAAACGGTTTGCCAGACGCCCGCTGCCGCCTGAAAAGATAGACGCATACATTGACCTCTACGGCAACTTTCTTGCCGACACACTCTCAACTGATGAAAAGACCTACTGCTGGACAGCAAGACAAACCTACATCGCACTGGCAAACATGATGACCGCTGCTGCGTACGAAAAGATAGACTCATGCCCCATCGAAGGCTTTGAAAAAGAGAAGGTAGAAGCGCTGCTTGAGATCGATACTGCACAGTATCAGGTAGCAGTGATGGCAGCATTCGGCTACCGCGTCAACCCGCAAAGCGAGCAGATACGGCTGCCGTTTGAAGAGGTGGTAGAGTTCATCGACTGATCTGGAGCATCTCGTCTGCTCCCTTTTGGAACTCATAGCCCGTTGGAACAACCTCGGCTTTGTATCCGTTGTTGCGCAGATGATCTATCACAGTCTCCAGATGCGGCGAAGGCTTGTTATCGAGTGTCAGCAGCGGAAAGATACGCACCTCTTTAGCCACCCTCAGCATCTCATCGATCGCCGCTTTGTGAAATGCTTCATCCAGATGATCACTGTAGAGAAAGAGCAGATGGGAACTTAACGCCATATCGAAGCTGTTATCCTCAAAGGGAAGGTTAGGAAGTTCAGCGTCAATGTAACGCTCCTCCTCCAAACCATCTTCATAATCCATCAAAAACTCCATCATCGCTTCGATACGTATATGCTCCAAAGACTCTACATCGGGGATGTTCTTCCAGACAAAGCTGTCCGCATTGGCACGTACCTGAGACATCACCTCTTCAGCTACCTCATCGATGCGCTGCATGATCTCTTTTTTCGTGTAGGCATAGAGCGGATCGATGGAGACCACCCTTCCCCCGTCATAGTCCACTTCAGTGTTGAAACTGCTCGGTCCGTCGCCGCAGCCAAGGATTCGCTTGCTTAACACATCCTCCTTGCTAAGATTGAACATCTCCATATACTCTTTTTTGCTCCGTCCCCAAGGGACAATGTTTTCCAATTTCATCAATTATCCTTCTATATCGTTAACTTATAGCAGTAGCTTACCACATCTCAAGTATAATGAACCTCAAAGCACACTTTGGCAAAAACACGCACTGCTTCAAATACCGTACCAATGTGCTCTTTGGAAAGATGGATGGCAATACTCTCTTTTTCTGCCAATCTCTGCAGCTTTGCTAGTCAAACTCCTTTAATGATGTACCCCTAAGCTTCAAAACCTTACGGACAACAAGAAAGCCAACGTCTTTGAAGTACCGATGCAAAAGCTCCAACCAAAGGCGACAACAAACCCTTTAACGATAAAGCCTACGATATACCCGTCAAAACGACTGCCGTTGTGAAAATATCGATATGGGAAATGAGCTGTAAGTTTAAATTTAGGCAGATTTTGAGCGATGAAAGTTTTGGATGATCTTCTACAACCTGCTCAAACGAGGAGCACAGAGAGATTTAGAAACGGTAGAGACTATGAGGATACACAAATCTAACAAAAAAGATAGAAAATGAATTATCAACGGCTGCAACCAAATCCGATAGAGATTGAGATCGGAAATGGCTGCCTCACAAGATCACTCTCTTACCGTTTTTCTGCCTGCTTTGATCCAACCATTCTCTATGCCGCCTTTGAGCTCATAGACATTTTCAAATCCCATCTGCTCAAGTCCCTGTCCCAGTGCTTTGGAACGGTTGGCATGCGCACAGTAGATAAGGATAGGATCTTTTCTGCTCTTGACAAGATGTCCAAGTTCAAAGAACCAGTTTGCAATGTCAGGCTGCCCGTTGGGTGCGAAGAACATCATCTTATGCGCCCCTTTGATGATGCCTGTCTGTTTCCACTCCATCGGGGTACGAATGTCAATTACAGGATACCCCTTTGCCTGAAGCTTGGCAAAAGTATCTGCATCAACCGTTTTAAACTCTGCAAAGAGTGATACACTCAGAAGTGCTGTCATCAGCCATATTTTTTTCATATTCAATCCTTCAATCTGTTTTGCAGAAGTCTACATAAGAAAGGTTAACGGTTCTCTGCTTTTCTTTTTGGGAAAAGCATACCTACCCTCTTTTGATAATCACGGTAGATATCTCCAAAATGTCTCTGCATATCTTTCTCTTCATAATAAAGACCAACGACAATGTAGATTGTAAACAGCAATGTAAACAGCAGGTGTCCATAACTCATAACCGGTGTCACCCAGATGCCCACCAGCACACCAATTTGAATGGGGTGGCGGACAAACCGGTAAAAGAGTTTTTCCTGAAATACACTGTCAGGTTCCGGTCTGTTTCTAAACTGCAACCAAACCTGCTGCAGCCCAAACAACTCGAAATGGTTGATGACAAAACTTGCCACTACTGAAAAAAACCATCCAAACAGGTAGCCTGCTGTCAGTAGTGTATACCATGGTTCATCGGAGATCTGCCACAGCATCCCGTCAATAGGCTGCCAGAAGTAGACGACTATGAGCATCACAATCCCAGAAAGCAGTACATAGGTACTTCGCTCTGCCGATACAGGAATGATGTGGAGCAAATACCGTTTGAACCACATACGTGCCATACCTGTGTGTTGCAGTCCAAAAAGTGTTACCAGCACAATGTCAATCATCACTGCCTGCCATGTCGGCAGTTGCTGAGGAGCATAGATCGTACGAGACATGAACTCCCACTCACCAAGATAGAGGATAAACCATATCTGAGCCCCCAATGCAAGCAGATAGGCAAAGATCCCATACACTAAAATCGTTCCACGTTTTATAAAAGAGGCAGCATCCATACAAAACCTTCTATTTTTGGAAAATCATAAAAATGAGTGTACTATATTGTGCCATCTCATTGTTTACAGTATTGGTCGACAAGCTCTTCAATAACTTTTACATCAAGTGGCTTTGTCGTATAATCATCCATACCCTCACCAATATACTTTTCACGGTCACCAGCAAGAGCATTGGCGGTCAATGCGATAATAGGGATATGGGTAAGATTTTTCTCTTTTTCATATGCTAAAATCTTATGGGTCGCCTCCACACCACCCATTACAGGCATCTGTACATCCATGAAGATCATATCGTAATCATTAGCTTTACGCGCCTCAAGTGCCTCCTCACCATTATTGGCGAGGGTAACATTAAGATCTAACTTCTCCAGTACAATCCGGATGAGTTTCTGGTTAATAGGATTATCTTCGGCAACCAAAATTTCAAGCGGTTTCATTTCTACTTCAGAGGCTTCTATTGCTCTCTTGTCTACTGCTTCAGACTCAGTGGATAGATGCTCTTCAACAGCTACTTTCCGGTGTTCTCTCTGGTCTGACTCTTTCAGTGCAACCGTAAAGTAAAATGTAGCTCCCTTTCCTTCTTCACTTTCAACTGCAAGGTCTCCACCCATTGAGCGAACGATCTTTTGTGATATCGTCAACCCAAGTCCTGTACCACCAGCCTTTCGCGTGGTACTGGCACTCGCTTGTGCGTAAGCATCAAAAATCTTTGTCTGTTGTTCTTTACTCAGTCCAATACCGGAATCTTTCACAGCAATTTTCAGAACAACTCGTCCCTCTTTATTCTCAACAAACTGTGCACAGATATCAATACTTCCTCCTGATTCAGTAAATTTGATGGCATTACTGACCAAATTGGTTATAACTTGCGACAGACGTGTAGGATCACCCTTGACTTCATGTGGTATCTGCGGATCTATAGTAAGGGTTTGTGTTATCTGCTTCTCATCAAAACGTGGTCGAAAAAGCTCAACGGATGATTGAATTTTCTTAACCACATCAAAAGGGATGCACTCAAGTTCCATCTTTCCGGAGTTAAGTTTGGAAATTTCCAAAATATCATTGACAATGACACGTAGATTGTCTGAACTGTCACGAATGAGAGAAACAAACTCCTTTTGCTCTGCATTAAGCTCTGTACCGTCAAGTACCTCTGTCAAGCCTATAATCCCATTAAGCGGTGTACGGATCTCATGCGACATACTTGCAAGAAAGAGCTCCGTCATCTTTTTTTCATGTTCAAGTTTTTCTGCCTTTTGAGATACAGCCTTGAATTTTTGTTCAAGCAGGCGGTATGCTTCACTCTCTTCGTTGGAAGATTTTTCGGTCACTTCGATCAGAGGTTCTTTTTTCACATTACCTGACAGTACAAAAAATAAAAAGACCGCTATACCGAAAAGAGCTGCTTGAAGCTTTGTAAATGAAAAGTAATGTTCAACTGTCAATGTAACAAGCAGTGCCAGAGAAAAAAAGAAAAGAATTTTTTTGAACATAGACAACCCCTCTCGATACTTCGTACCTTTTTGTTGTCTATTCTATCTAAAAAAATATGTTTTTACAAAGCAAACATCACCCTATAAAACAAAAGATAGAAAAGTGAAAGGAGAGCAAACAAACCGAAAATCAGCTTGCCTGTTTGTTAAAGAGTTTTAGCATATCTGCCAGTGTCTGGTGCATGTCGCCTCGGTTGACGATCATATCAATAAGTCCATGCTCAAGCAGGAATTCTGAACGCTGGAAGCCTTCGGGCAGGTCAACCCCTACCGTCTGCTTAATCACACGCTGTCCTGCAAACCCGATGAGTGCACCCGGTTCAGCCATGATAATGTCACCCAGCATCGCGAAAGAAGCGGAAACACCACCCATGGTCGGGTCAGTCAGTACAGAGATGTATGGAAGTCCTTTGTCACTAAGACGCTTGAGTGCCGCTGATGTTTTGCTCATCTGAAGCAGTGAGTAAGTACTCTCCTGCATTCTCGCACCACCTGAAGCAGAGACAATAATAACACCACACTCTTTTTCAATGGCACGATTGACCGCACGGACGATCTTCTCCCCTTCAACTGACCCAAGACTTCCGCCCATGAAGGCAAAGTCAAACACTACAAGTTCAGCAGGAATACCACCGATTGTACAGCTTCCGCTGACAACAGAAGAAGTTTTCCCTGTTTTTGCTTTTGCTTCTTCCAGACGTTTTTTGTAGGACTTTTTATCTGTAAATTTCAACGGGTCTATCGGAGCAAGGGTTGCATCCTTCTCTTCAAAACTCCCCTCATCAACAATAGAGGCGATACGTTTCTCCGCACTGATACGGAAATGATGGTTACACTTTGGGCAAACATTCTGCTTTGCCTCTACCTCTTTATAGTACATCAATGATGTACATTTCGGACACTTGATCCACTGGTTTGGCTGCTCTTCTTTTTGTTTCTCTTTCCCAAACAGACTGCTGAACATACTGCTGAACTCCATTTATGCTTCCTCTTCTACGGTTTTGGTCTTGACAATGATACCCTCGATCAAATCGACCACACTTTTTTCTTTCGATACTATAACATAATCTTGCTCAACGACCACTTCAAGTCCTTCACAAAGTGCCAAACCTGCCGCAAAATCGTAAATGCGGAATGTGCCGACAAATAGTACAAACCTGACACTGTGGGCATAGGCAAGCGAAAGGGCAACGGCACCGGGTGATCTAAACTTCAACCCGGCTTCATCGAGCAAAGAAACCACTTTCGGGTTGGCATAGGCTTTTTCAAAAAGCCCAATTTCTGCATTGGGTACATAAGAAACAGGTTTGAAGGTATCTGCAAAGAGTTTTCCCTGCAGCAGTGTTGCAGAGGGGGTTTTTAGAAAAATGTCACCGTTGGCAAGGTGACACACCACCGCTGCATCGAGCACGCCGTCTGCATTGACCCGCGCAACAGAAGTACCATAATAGGGAAACGCAGAAAGTGCATTGGCAGAGCCGTCGATGGGATCAATGATAATATGGGCGTCCCCCTCACCGATGATCCCCGACTCTTCAGACTCTATAAAACCAAAAGGTGAGAGGTGTTTGACAAAAACAGCTTCGGCAAAGAGATCGAGCCGTGAACTCACATCACCACCCGCACCAATATCGGTCTTTTCATACCACGATGCATCAAAACCTGCTTCGATCGCTTTGGCGATCTCCTCATTGGCACCAATACAGGCTTTGACAAACGGATCCACAACTCACCTTTCAACAAAAGCTTTTCAACAGAAAAGCATACCAAAACTATTCACCATTCACTATTCACTCTTAACTGTTATCGCAAAGCGATAACAATCATTCCCCTTTTTTGTTCATCTCAAGGGTTGGTCTTGCACCACGCGGTACGACCATCCAGAACTTGCGTACGGCTGTTCTGGCATTATCAAGGATCTCCTGTGCTTTTTTGCTGCCGGTTTTGGCAACATAGTCTTTAAGCAGGCGCTTGAGTTCGAACATTTCGAAGTCCCATTCGTCTGTGTCGATACGGATCGCCTCGACAAGCTCAGGGTTGAGTTTTTCGTAGAAGGTTCCCTCTTCGTCATAAACAAATGCCTTACCGCCGGTCATCCCTGCACCAAAGTTGATACCGGTGTTACCCAAAATGACAACGACACCGCCGGTCATATATTCACACGGATGGTCTCCCGTGCCTTCGACAACTGCTGTCGCACCGGAGTTACGTACTGCAAAACGCTCACCGACCTGTCCGCTGATGTAGAGTGTACCGCCTGTCGCACCATACAAACAGGTATTTCCACCCAGGGCAAACTCCGGACCGCTCTTGCTTGAGGTGATGACAATGCGTCCGCCGTTCATCCCTTTACCGATATAGTCGTTCCCCGCACCTCTAAGGTTGATGGTCACACCCTCAGAGAGGAATGCTCCCAGAGACTGACCTGCTACTCCTGTAAGGTTGATGGTGATGGTATCTTCAGGCAGTCCTTTGTTACCGTGACGGGCTGCGATCTCTCCTGAGATGCGTGTACCGAAACTTCTGTTCAGGTTGCTGATCTCTTTTTCGATCACAACCGGTTTGCTTGGGTCTTCGATGGTCGGCATCAGCTCCTCAACAATCGCTTTTTCATACTCATTTTTGTCATACGGCTCGTTGAACGGTACCTGACAGGTGTCGATACCTTCGACTTTTTGCAGCAGCTGTTCAAAGTCGAACTTCTTGGCAAACTCATCATCTATGACTTTGAGCAGTTCAGTTTTTCCTACGATCTCTTCAAGGCTTCTGTACCCAAGCTGTGCAAGAATTTCACGTACCTCTTCGGCAAGCAGTGTGAAGTAGTTGATCACCTTCTGTACATTTCCTTTAAAGCGGGCACGCAGATGCGGATCTTGTGTTGCAACACCGACACCACAGGTATTCAGGTGACAGACACGCAGCATCATACAGCCTACGATGACCAGTGCACCGGTACCAAACGCATACTGCTCTGCACCAAAAATCGCTGCTTTAACCACGTCAAGTGCCGTTTTGAGACCACCGTCAGTCTCCACTGTAACAAGCTGACGCAGGTTGTTTGCTTTAAGCGCATTGTGTGCTTCTACCAGTCCAAGCTCCCACGGGTTCCCCGCAAAACGAATCGAGCCGATAGGCGCTGCACCCGTACCGCCGTCACCACCGGAGATGATAATCTTGTCTGCATAGGCTTTGGCAACACCTGCCGCAATGGTACCAACACCCGCAGTGGAAACCAGTTTAACCGCTACTTTGGCATTGGGGTTGACCTGTTTCATGTCGAAGATAAGCTGCGCAAGGTCTTCGATGGAGTAGATGTCATGGTGTGGCGGTGGTGAAATGAGTGTCACACCCGGCTTGGTATAACGCAGCTTCGCAATGAGCGGAGAGACTTTGCTTCCCGGAAGCTGTCCGCCCTCACCCGGTTTTGCACCCTGTGCGACTTTGATCTGGATCTCTTCAGCCGAACGCAGATACTCCGGAGTTACCCCAAAACGTCCCGATGCGATCTGTTTGATCTTGGAGTTTTTGATAGTGCCGTAACGTGCAGGATCTTCCCCGCCCTCACCGGAGTTGGATTTTCCGCCAAGGGTGTTGAGCGCTTCGGCAAGCACTTCGTGTGCCTCCTGAGAGATAGATCCCATAGACATTGCCGCAGAGGAGAAGCGTTTAAATATCTCCTCAATTGGCTCCACCTCATCGATGCTGATAGGCTCTCTTGGCGAGTTAAGCTCATAGAAGTCACGGATGAACTTCTTGTCACGCTTGTCGATCATATCGGAGAGTACTTTGTAGTCCTCTTTGCTGCCTGTCTCAGCTGCCTTTTGGATAGCAGAAATGACCGGTCTTGAAAAGTCGTGATACTCTTCACCTTTTTTGTACTTGTAGAAACCACCCTTGTAGAGTGCGTTCTTCTTCCCTTCAAAGGCATCGGTATAGGCACGGTCATGATAGGTGTTGAGGCGCTGGTCGATATCTTCATATCCAAGCCCTTTAAGCAATCCTACAGAACCGTCGAAACACTCACTGACGATCTCATCATCCAACCCGATCACATCAAAGAGTTTGGAGTTACGGTAGGATGAGATGGTAGAGATACCCATCTTGGACATGATCTTGAGCAGTCCGGCACCCATAGCGCGTCTAACACGTCTAAGCGTACCCGGCATATCGTCTGTCTCCTCTTTCATCAGCTGCTCGACTGTGTAGTAGAGCAGGTACGGATAGACTGCTGCAGCACCGTAACCGATCATACATGCAGCTGAGTGAGGGTCGAACACTTCACCCGTTGCTGCAACAATACTGACAAGATGTCTGAGTTTCTCTTCAAGCAGTACCTGACTGAGACGTCCAATGACCATCAGCATCGGTATAACTTTGGTCTCTACAGAGAGGTTTCTGTCATCGAGAATGACAGTTCTTATACCGTTCTCACGTACATCGGCAACGATCTTCTCTACAAGTGCATTGAGGCTCTTTTTGAGATCATGCGTGTAGGTGGTATCGTACGAAGCCACTTTGTAGGCAGGGTCATACTTCTCGTTCCCTTCTGTACCAAACTCCTGCAAAATGGCAAACTTCTCCGCAGACATCACCGGCAGTACGGTTTTAAGACGCTTTGCGTGTTCTGCATCGTCAGAGAGCACATTGCGTACTTCTCCAAACCCCGTATTGAGACTGGTAACGGTCTTTTCACGGATCGGGTCGATCGGCGGGTTGGTCACCTGCGCGAACTTCTGCTTGAAGAAGTCAGTAAAGTTACGCTGATGGGTAGAGAAGGCTGCAATCGGCGTATCGTCACCCATTGCACCCGTGGTCTCCTTGCCCTCAAGAACCATAGGCTTGATCACTTCACGCATCACCTCAAGAGTAAAATTGAAATAGCGCTGTTTTGCTTCCATCTCTTTGTGGTCGGTTGAAACCTCATCGACTTTGGTGTTAGGCACGAACTCCTGCAGGTAACTCATATTTTGACTCAGCCATTTATCATACGGATGCATTGACTTGATATAATCGTCGATATCTTTGGACTTGAGTACCTTGCCATACTTGAGGTCAACCCCCATCATCTCACCTGACTGCAGACGACCGCGCTCTACAATCTTCTCTTCAGGCATCTGAAGCACACCATACTCCGAAGAGATCAGCAGGCGGTTGTCGGTTGTGATGATGTACTTGGAAGGACGCAGACCGTTTCTGTCAAGGACACATCCGATGTAACGCCCATCTGTCATACTCACTGCCGCAGGACCGTCCCACGGTTCGAAACAGGTACTTGCGTACTCATAGAAGGCTCTGAGTTCACTGTCCATCTGCGGTGCGTTGTGCCATGGTGCCGGGATGAGTGAACGTGCCGCTTTAAAGAAGTCAACACCGTTAATGCGCAGGAACTCCATGAAGTTGTCAAGGCTTGCAGAGTCACTCATGCCATCTTGGATGACATCAGTCAAACGTGCCATCTCTTCGTCAGTAAAGACAGTCGATTTAACCGCTGCCATTTTGGCTTTGACGTTGAAACGGTTGGCAGTAACAGAGTTGATCTCACCGTTGTGGGCGATCATCCTAAACGGCTGTGCCAGACGCCATTTTGGCAGTGTGTTGGTAGAGAAACGCTGATGGAAAAGACAGAAAGAGATCTTGAAGTTCTCATCGGCAAGATCCTGATAGAACTCCTTAATGTGTGTCGGCATAACCAGCCCTTTGTAGGAGATCACTTTGGAAGAGAAGGATGGAATGTAGAAATCTTCGTCATCTTTGAGTGCATGCTCTATCTCTTTGCGGGAGAGGTACAGCAGTGCATCGAAACGCTCGGAGGCGACCACACCCTTGGGTGCGACAAAGACCTGTTTGATGGTTGGAAGGGTAGACAGGGCCTGTTCACCGAGTGCGTTGGTATCGACCGGTACAGTACGGGTATAAAGGACGTCAAGATCGTTGTTTACACAGACTTTTGCTATGACATCGAAATCACTTTCATTACGGGAGAAGACCATCGCCACACCATACTGCTCCGGAAGCTCTACGCCTGCCTCGGCAGCTTTCATTGCAAAGAAGCTTTTGGGCATGGAGAGCAGCAGCCCAGAGCCGTCACCTGTCTTCCCGTCTGCTGCAATCGCCCCTCTGTGCATCATACGGGAGAGAGATGTGACCGCATCTTCGAGATTCTGGTGTGTAGGTGTATTGTCAATGGAGCATAAGAGCCCAAACCCACAGTTGTCTTTGAATGAAGTATAAAGATCTTGCATGTTTCCAACCTTAAAATGAATAAATATGCACATATACGCGTGCCTAAAATGGGGTCGATTATACTTAAAAATCGGTTATAATCAAATTAATCAGACATTAAGCCACGCTCTAATCGGCGTGTCATTGCGGGTTTAACCCAAGTTTGAATATAATTTTTACAAAAAAGGATGTTGCATCAAAGGGTTCATACTTCAAGTCCGCAAAGCAAAGAACGAAGACTCCATTGCAACCGTACTCACACGGAAGCATATCCGTACCTATTACCGTTTTTTCGGAGCACGGCACTCTATTTTGCAACTTGGAAACCTCGTTGACTTTGAAGTGGAAGGGGAAGATGGACGATTTTTACCACGTATGCGTTCCCTCTCTCACATCGGTTTTCCATGGCTCTTTGAGAGAAACCGCCTGATGCTCTGGCACAACTTCATTCAGAAGTTCGAACCGCATCTCAAAGATACCGATGAACTCGACCCATTCTATTTTGATCTTCTGCTGAATGCTGCCAGAAAATGGGACAGGCAAAACCCCAAACGCATTATCTGCGAAAGCTATGTACAGATGCTCATGTTTGAAGGACGTTTGTATCCTGAAGAGAATTGCTATATCTGTGAGCAGCGCATCGAGGAAGATATTGCCTTGATGCAGGCATTCAAACCGGCACATCCGTCCTGTATCTATG
>JALTYW010000069.1:653-4025 GCA_027046415.1 Sulfurovum sp. | reverse complement strand
ATGCAGGAGTGGTTGCCGACAAAGTAGCCAACTCCGATGAAGCCAACCTCGGCTTCAATGCAGCAACAGGCGAGTATGTCGATATGCTTGAAGCAGGTATCATCGATCCGCTCAAAGTTGAACGTGTAGCCCTGCAAAACGCAACTTCTGTTGCCAGCCTGCTGCTGACCACTGAAGCAACCGTTTCAGAGGTCAAAGAGGACAAACCGGCAGCACCTGCAATGCCAGATATGGGAGGCATGGGAGGCATGGGCGGTATGATGTGAGAACCGTAAATAAAGTCCAATAGTTTGGACTTTATAGGTTCGAAACCGAAGGTGATGTCTCGAAGAGACCACCGTAGGCTGGGAGACGCGTAAAAAAAACGACAAGTGCTTGTCGTTTTTAGCGTCGAAACCCCTTCTTACCTTCTTATCATCTCCTGAAACTCATACGCCGGAAGCGGTTTACTGAAATAATATCCCTGCATATAGTCACAGCCATATGATCCTATGAGATCGACCATCTCTTTATTCTCAATACCTTCAACGACAATTTTCATACCCAGATTGTGTCCAAGTTCGATCATAGCACGTATGATACGTTGATCTTCTTCATTGTCAAGAATATAATCGATCAGCGACTTATCTATCTTTAGAATATCAGCTGGAAATTTTTTAAGATAGGCAAATGATGTATATCCCGTACCAAAATCATCCAGTGCAATCGAAACTCCAAGTTTCTTCAATGCCTGAAGTTGTCTGTCTGCTTGCGATTCATTTTCCATCGCAACCCCTTCGGTAATCTCGAATTTAATCAACTCAGGCGCTACCTGATGTTCTGTCAACTGCTTGGAAACATTTTCCACAAATCCCTCAGTCTCTATTTCAAGCAGTGACATATTGATAGATACTTCAATCGGTTTGAATTTAAAAACCTCCCACCGCTTTTGCTGCTTGAGTACTTCGGAAAGTACAAACCGGCCAAGATCAATAATAAAGCCTGATTTTTCCAGCATAGGGATAAATACATCCGGTGGAATATAACCATATTCACTATGTTTCCATCGTATAAGTGCCTCAGCAGCGACGACCTCTTTGTCCTTTGCACGTACTATAGGCTGATAATGTATTTCAAACTCTTGCTTGTCGATTGCATCATGGATGGCATTGAAGAGGATCAATTCATCATATTTTTTCTCAAGTTCACTTCTCTCATAAATATGAATATTGCCATAACCATTCTTTTGTGCCTCAGCTAACGCCTGATAAGCATGATCAAGCAGGGTAAGCGTCGATCCGCTGTCTGGATATATACTGATCCCGATTGAAGCGGTCAAATGGAACCGCACATTATTTATCTTGTAAAATGACTGTAACTGAGACTGTATCTGATGGCTAAAGTAAACAACTTCATCCACTGTTTCTACAACAGGCATACAAACCAGAAAATCATTACTCGACATATGATAGACATAATAGGATGACTCTTTTGCCAACTGCTCAAGATAGTGTGCAAACCGTACTATGATCTGTTCACTCTGTTCATATCCAAGCATGGAGCGTATCTGCACAAAATTATCGAGATTAATCAATACAAGAGCAAGTTTTTTATTGTGCAAATGTATCTTTGCAAAGAGTTTGTTCAAATCTTCTTTTGCCTTTAACTGGTTTGGCAAGTTGCTTAACTCATTTCTATGTGCGATTCTGTCCCGTTCGTACTCTTTAGTTAGATCGTGTATAGAGACAATATTGCACCACTTCGTATGCGATTTACCCACAGGGGTACGATGTACATACAGATTCACCGGAATACTGTGCTGCTGGTGTTTTTGGATTGAGAGACTTGAATGCGGGAAAGACTGCATTTTGTCTTTGTTGCTTTGCTGAAGCTGTGTAAGAAAGGTATCCAGTGGTATCCACTCACGTTTTACTTTAATACTTGGTACAGGGTCCAGTTTACCATGCACAAAGTCCGAGGGAAGATCGAGCATCCGTATCATAGCCTTATTGGCATAGACGATTGTATTATCATTGGATAAAACAATGACAGCATCCTCAGAGATAGCAAATGCTTTTTTTAGCATTTGTACCTTTAGCTCCATCTCTTTTACAGTCCGCCGACGATGCCTGACAACAAATACCAATATTGCACTCAACAAGATCAAAATGCCATATAAGAGGTATCTGTCTGGTGCAACCCCCATCTTAGCCCTTCCTTCTGCTCTTTGGAACTATATTATCGCTTATTTGAACAAAAAATAGTTTTGAATTTTATTTGGCTATATCATATCTCTTTTTTACTTAAGCAAACCGCCTCAAGCTTGATAGAAGCATCCTCAAGGACAAACGTCATCTGTGGTTCGATCTGAGAGAGTGAAACCGGTTTGCTGTTGTAAGAAACCTGTGCCCACCCCTCTTTGCACTGGAGTCTCGGATCACTCAGTTTCATCTTCTCATGCAGATACGCCGCCTGCTGTTCTTTTTGGCGCAGCAGCATTGCCATACTCTGTTCAAAACGGATTTTCAACGGTTGAATCTGCATCATATACTGTCCAAACTTATAGTGCAAGGTACGTCTATACTCCTCCTGCATCCTACCAAATGCCTGTTCAATCTCCTGCAGTTTTCGGGTAGGTGCCTGCTGTCTAAGCAGTGACTCTATATGATAAAGCTGTTGCATCTTGCGCAAAAGCTGTCCCTCAAATGCACGAACGAACCCCTCAGCAGTTTCATCTAAGTGATAAAGCAATTCGTTTTTATCTGGCAGCACCATCTCTATGGCTGCACTCGGTGTCGGTGCACGCAAGTCTGCCACATAGTCACTGATAAGCACATCCACCTCATGCCCTACTGCACTGACTACCGGTGTGTGCATGGCAAAGATCGCATCAGCAACCACCTCTTCGTTAAACGCCCAAAGATCTTCTGTCGAGCCGCCTCCGCGCCCGACAATGACCACATCGGTACCAAGAGTGTCTGCATACTTCAATGCCGAAGCGATACTCCTACCTGCTTGTTCTCCCTGCACTAGCGTATCGACGACAGTGACCTCTACCAACGGCCAGCGCTTTTCGATAATCTTGAGCATATCATGCAGTGCCGCACTCTCTTTGGCAGTGACTAACACCAGATGGTGAATCTCTTTGGGGATCGGCTTTTTGTGCTGCTTGTCAAAATAGCCTTTGTTTTTAAGCTTCTCTTTGAGCTGCTCAAACGCAAGTGCCAACGCACCCTGTCCATAGGGCTCTATCTTGACTGTCTGAAACTGATACTCCCCTCTTAGGGTATAGACACTTACAGACCCCTCCACGACAATATGCATTCCCTTTTCAATGCGAAACTTCATACGTGCCACAAAACAGCGCCCCATCACACATTTGATCGCCCTCTT
>JALTYW010000069.1:0-643 GCA_027046415.1 Sulfurovum sp. | reverse complement strand
ATCTTTGATGGTAAAGTAGAGATGCCCGGAGGTGTGGTAGGTTGCCGAAGCCACTTCGCCCTCTACGAGGATGTGCATGAAAGTCGCTTCAAGGAGGGATTTGATTTTGGTGTTGAGGGAGGAAACACTCATCATTTGCATGGAGACACCCTCCATACAAATGATGGATTGAAGATTGAGAATTGAGGATTGAGGAGTATTGCTTGAACTACCAATAGATCAACCTCCATTTTCCATCATCAACCATCCATCCGCTTTTGGGCTACCAAAAGCGTACTAATCCCCATCGAGAAAGATTTGGTATATTTCATCTCAAACCCTGCCTCTTCAAGCTCACGGCTAAGCATCTCGGTGGTCAAAAACTCTTCAATGGAATCGGGAAGATATTTGTAAGCTTCATAGTTTTTGGAAATGAGTCCACCTACACGAGGCAGTACCTGTTTCATCCCAAAATCGACTACCTTGTCCAGCATACCTTTGCGTTCCTGTTTTGTAAACTCAAGAATCACTACGATACCGCCGGGCTTCAAGGCACGGTGAAACTCCTGCAGCGCCTCTACCCTGTCCACTACATTTCGGATACCGTAACTGATCGAGATCACGTCACTGCTGGCATCTGCTATCGGAAGTGCCTGTGCCTTGC
>JALTYW010000068.1 GCA_027046415.1 Sulfurovum sp. | reverse complement strand
ATTCTAATTTTTAATTTTATCCTAAATAAATCTATGACATAATACACCCGGTTCGTTTAATGACGACAAAATCTATACATCTACAAAGGATCTACATGTCAAAACTGATCTCCAGATTTATGCTGCTGATTTCACTGACACTGCTCGCTTCTGCAGCGGTACAGGCAAAAGAGAGTGCGTACTTCACAGCACCGTATGCTGATGCAAAAACGGTCGCATCCAAGCTCAAAAGTGCCGGTTTTAGCGTACTGGCTACATACTCTCCAGCCAAAAAAGACTATTTGAAAGTCGTTGTGGTAACAAACGGTGCACTCAAAAGCGCCGCAAGTAAAAAACTGCGCGGATTTGCTGCAATCCAAAAAGTACTGGTAAACAGCAAAGCCAAGACGGTACTGACCACCAACCCGACATACTGGCTTAAAGCATTCCTGCAAAAAGACTACAATGCCGGTACAGCCTCATCCACGACCAAAGCACTTGGAAAAGCACTTGGAAAACTCTCTCCAACGAAAGATGCGCTTGATGGAGGAGACCTGTCAGGGTATCACTTCATGATCGGTATGCCATATTACCAGGATATGCTCGAACTTAAAAAGGGAGCAAAAGAGGTAAAAGCCAAGAAGCGTGTATTTACTCTCAAGCTAAACAACGGAAGTACACTCTATGGTGTCAATATGGGTAAAGCAACAGAATCCTTTATCAGCACAATCGGGGAGGACAAAGCATTGGTACTTCCATACACTGTACTGATAGAAAACGGCACTGCCTATGCACTGCATGCAAAATACTACCTTGCTATCTCCTATCCGTTGCTGACAATGGGTGAGTTTATGAAGATCTCCAGCATTCCTGACAAGATCGAGAGAAGCCTCAAAAAAGCAGTCAAATAAAACATTATGTTCAGGTTGGTGCACGTTTCGTGCACCAAACTTTCTATGCTTATCTATACGGTAAGCATCTCCTCCAGTGTTACTTTCACATTTTCTCCAAGTGCCTTCACATTGTAGCCGCCTTCCAAAAAGAAGACAAAAGGTATCTCCGCACTTTTTAAAATCGTACGAACCATCTCTCTGATACCCTCTGTTGTCACATTCAACTGTGCAAGCGGATCACTCTCGTGCAGGTCGTATCCGGCGGAAACAAGTATAATGTCCGGGTCAAAGGATGTCACATATTTTGGGAGATCATTTTGGTAAATATCGAGCAGTTCGGCATCACCACTGTCCGGCATCATTAAAAAATTGCGGGTATAGCCTTTGCCGGGTCCTTCTCCGATGTGATCTTCCATACCGGTGCCCGGGTAGGCAAATGCCTGATGCGATGAAAAATAAAATACAGTATCATCCTCCCAAAAGGTATCCTGTGTCCCATTGCCGTGATGTACATCAAAGTCGATGATCATCACTTTTTCAAAGCCCTGTTTTTGCGCATACTTGGCAGCAATAGCAATATTGTTGAAGAGGCAAAAACCCATTGCTTTGGAAGGTGTTGCATGATGTCCCGGAGGCCGAACTGCACAAAAAGCCCGCTCAAACGCTCCCTTTACAATACCGTCTATTGCCGTGATACCTGCACCTACTGCCGTTTTTGCCACACGATAGGAGTCATAGGAGCAGACTGTATCGGAATCTATCGATGCCGCGACACGGCTACACTCCATCACCTCCTCTATCTGTGTACACAGATGTACAGTCAAAAGCATCTCATCCGAGACACATACCGGTACAGGTGTATGAAGCTTTGGTTTAAGCGACAAGACAGCATCCTCTATTGCATTCAATCGTGCCTTGGATTCGGGATGCATTGCACCTGTATCGTGCAGCAGATAGATTTTGTCACTGATATAGGCCACATCCCTCATAGAACACTCCTTACTGTAATAATTACGCTTTCAGCCCCATGCTGATCTTCAGTGCATCCAGTTCCCGTCTGAGAAGCGCCACCTCGTTTTCCAACTTGCCTATCCTCTCTTCCATATCTGTACTGTGATCGTCTGTTGGCTCATGCTTCTGTAGCTTTTTGTCCTGCCCATTCTCTTCTACCAATACGTATGTTACCTCTTTACCCTCTTCCTCTACTGTTTCGCTCGGGATCTCTCCCGATTTGACCATTTTTACAACATTGAAGAGACTTATTTTATGGTCTCTTGCATACTTTTTCAATGTCACTCTTTCCACACTCGACTCCTCTAAACTGATTGGTGTAACTTGCGAACTCAATTATACCAATTCATTCATATTTCTCTGCTATAATACTGAAAACCAATATGATATTAAGGAATATAATATGATGCTTAGAAAAAGTTCTCTGGCTGTTATGGCCGCACTTACCCTGCTCTTCAGCAGTGCCGCTCAGGCAGAAGCGGCAAAAGTGATCGATGCAAAAGCTGATGTTGCCATCGAAAAATTCAAAAAGCTTGTCAAAGGCGGTGATGTCTTTCTCCAAAAGGTAAAAGGGTATCTGGTGTTCCCGACTGTTTATAAAGGAGGATTTTTCGTCGGTGGTGAATATGGTGAAGGCGTGCTTCGTGTCAATGGAAAGAGTGTGGCTTACTACAACATTGCATCAGCCTCTGTCGGTCTCCAGATAGGAGCGCAAAAGACCTCCTACATCTTTGCATTCGCAGACCAGTATGCACTCGACCAGTTTCTAAGAAGTGACGGATGGGAAGCAGGCGTTGACGGATCTGTAGCCATTGCCAAGTGGGGACAGGGAATAGACATTAGCTCTATCAGCTTTGAAAAACCGATCTACGCCTTTGTCTTCGACAATAAAGGACTTATGGCAAATATTAGTCTTGAAGGTACAAAATTTACACGTATCATTCCAAAATAAGCTATACTGTTACTTCATGACATCAAGGTTTAGCCGATCAATTCGGCAACCTGCAGCACATATTTAAAAACTATACACCATGTCCGTAAAGAGAATACGCTCTTTTGCAAACCCTTCAAAAAGCTTCGACCCGCCTACAAAATCGAGTATACCGACATCTATCTTGAGATTGTCATCATAGTCGTAAACTGCCCAAAGGCGCTGAAAACCGCCTTCATTACCACGCTTGCCAAACAATGTCACCAGATAGTTGGCATGGAGCGTCGCATTCATAAAATCGGAGGTGATACGAAACGCATGCTGCCAAGTATCACGTTTGACAGGCAGGAGCTCGGCACGTGTACCGTTTGGCAGATCGATATGATCAAGTCCAAGCCGTTTATCGTAATGGGTAAAATGACGTAAAGAGAGATCATAGCTAATCATCGTATCGGCAATGCCGTTATACTCGACACCTACCAGACCATCCAGACGCGCAAGGGATGTGTCCGGTGCCATCGTATAGTGCAGTTTGTCAAAATATGCCCACTCACTTTTAAACAGCCACGATCCGCTTAGAATGTTGAACGCTGTACCATACATATTGATCTTGTCGTGCTTAACAAGTGCATTCAATCCGAAAGGATCTTGAACAAATTTGGTATCATCATATATATGTGCCGCATACAGGTTAATGTCCCATCCGCTTCGCTCTGTACCGATGCTCAGCGCATAGGTAACATCGTTGTAGGACTTTTCCGGCGGCAGAGGCAGCGCTGCGGGATAAAAAGGCGATCCGTATGGAGGGTCTTTCGTAAAGCGCTGTTCAAGTATCGCAATGGGGGTTAAACGCCATGTTCCGACATACCAATCGAACTTTGCCATCGTTACAGGAAGCCTCAGGTCTTCAATATCGACCATGCCGGGCTGACGGTTGTCAAGCGGATTGAGCACATCGGTAATGCGGATCGTATCACTGCGCCCCCATACCACAACCTGTCGACCGATACGATAATCCAGATGCTCCGAAATGCTCCCTTCGATATATGCATCAAAAAGTTCTACTTCACTCTGCAATGAGTCTTCTTCCTGAGAGATATATCCGTTATCAAGATGATAGACCCAGTCATAAAAAGCCCTTGCGTTGACCTTTAAACGGATACCGTTTTCAAACTTTTGGTCATAGTCAAGAAAAAAGGTCGAACGTAAGGATGAAAAGTCTT
>JALTYW010000067.1 GCA_027046415.1 Sulfurovum sp. | reverse complement strand
GCTTTGGGGTAGGTGCTGTAGATGGTATTGCCTACCACTTCATTGCCCGCACCGAGCGCAAAGACAATCTCGTTGATGGCAGGGGAGAGGGTGACAATGCGTTCGTTGGCATAGGCATACAATGTTAGTAGAAACAGCAAAATTATTTTTAAATGCATTTATACATCCCTACATGCACGCTATATAACTGTTATATCTTGCCTCTGACACCAATATAAAAGGCTCTCGGGCTTGTTGCGTAACCGTAAACCGTCTGGTAGTATTTGTCACCGATATTTTCGATTTTACCATAAACCTGAATATTGTCGGTGATCTGATAGTCTGCTGTCAGGTTAAAGAGTGCGTATTTTCCTGTTTGCTCTCCCTGTTTGTCGGCTCTGTCAAAACGCTCTCCTACATACTGCATATCCGCTCCGATGTGGAGGTTTTCAATGCCGTAGTAGTCCAGCGCGAGGTTGAAAGTATCTTTTGCGCGGCGTGCCAGCGTTTTGCCGTCATTGTCCTCGAACGTGAAGAGGTGTGTGTAGTTGGTATTAAGCAGCAGGCTATCAAAGATCTCTTTCTGGTAGGCAAGTTCAATACCGTCTATCTTGGAGGTACCCGAAATGTTGTCGTATCCGCCGCCGATCCAGTTGCCTGCTGCATCATAGTTGCTTACGTAGTCAATCATGTCGTCGATCTTGTTGTTGAAGTAGGTAACTTTGAAATCTTTGTAGGCGATGGTCACATCGTAACTGTCAACATTTTCCGGTATCAGGTCGGTGTTGCCGCTAAATGGATCAAAGAGCTGATACATAGTAGGTACATTGTAGGCAGTACCGTAGTTGAAAGAGGTGACCAGCCCTTTGATATGGCTGTGGATATGCTTGATACCGATCTTCCCTGTGGTTTTGTTCTCAAAGTCGCTGTAGTTGTCATAGCGGAGTGATTCGGTCAGGATGGTTGTGCCGCCAAGGAAACCTTCAAAAGTATTTGTATTGGTTGCAAAGATGCCTGTAGAGTCGTAGCTTTTGTCAATATCATTCTCATGGCTGTAGTCTTTGTTGTCCACCCCTACAAGGATAAAGTCTTTGGTACGGTAGCCAAATTTGCTGTTGATCCCGAACTCATCAATCTTGCCGTCAAAGTGCTGTCCAAAGGTTGCATCCGGATAGTAGCGGCTAAAGTCTGAACGCTGTGCATAGAGGTTTAGGGTTTCAATGCTGTCGCTGTGGCGGAAGTTGGCTTTCATGAATTTGTAGGTGCTCTCAAGACCATATTTGCCGTTTGGGTCAAAGGCGTAGATGCTGCTGTCATACGGGTCTGCATCGCCTTTTCCTTTGATGTAGGTGTAGGCAAGGTCGAGGGCATTGTCTGCATTGAAGTTGTAACCTGCTTTGACGTTGAGTGTCTGGTTTTTGTACGGGTCATCTTCAAAGGTATCGATATCTTCACCGTAAGGTGCCACAGCGGTAAATCCGTCTGTGTCGACCACGTTGTAGCCGATGCTGGCATGGTATGCTTCTGTAGCAGTGGAGACATTTGCCCCGTACTTCCATGTGCCAAAGCTGCCGCCTTCAAGATGTGCTGCTGCGTGTGTCCCTTTTTGCGCCTTTTTGGTGATGATGTTGATCACACCGGCACTGGCATCGGCACCCCAGATGCCTGACTGTGCCCCTTTGACCACTTCGATCTGGGCAATGTCATCAACCATCAGGTCTGCCCAAGGTGCACCGCTAAGAGAGGTAGGGTCGTTGTAGCGTACACCGTCGATAAGTACGAGTGTATGTTTGCTGTCCATCCCGCGAAGGTAGAGGGAAGTGCTTTTTCCAAGTCCGCCGTTGCTGACGGTGGAGATACCTGCAATGGCGCTGAGTGCCTGTGCTACGGTCGTGTAGCCGCGTGCCTCAATATCTTCTGCCGTAATGACATCAACATTGGATGTGACTTCATCGAGCTTTTGTGTAGTCTGTGTCGCTGTTGTGACAGTGATCTCACCGAGATCCTCCTGTGCAAACGATGCGGTCGCAAGCAAAGATGCCGCAACAAGGCTGAGTGTAATGGTATGTTTCATGGTTCTATCCTTTTTTAATGTTTGTTTGTGTGCTCCGTAGGGTGCGTAACCACACACCGTATATCGGATTTTGGTATTTATAATGTTTTTGTCATTGAGTTCTCTGGAAAATTACCGGTTTCACTCGATAGCTCTGGCAGTCGTGAACGCAAGCGCCCCTTTCGGGGGTTGGGCACTCCTTTGTCGCCATCGAGTGAAACCTCTGTTGGTAATGATTCAGAGGGATCAATTGTATAAAGGTGCGTGGTTACGCACCCTACAAGGGGAGGGAAGAGATAAAAGCAGAGAAAGAAAAATCTACCCGCTACTCTCTACCTTCTACCCGTTTCAGCCGGCGGTGCCGTCTTTCGGGGCAGAGGTGAGTATGCGAGTTTGTGGTACTGATAGTTGCTGTCAAGTATGCAGAGCTTGTGCAGTGTCGAGTACATCGCAATAATGGCAAGGGAAAAGTACCGTCTGGTATAGCCTCGTAAGTGTTTCATGCGCGGATTTTACACTATTTTTCATAAAGGGGCGGCGTAGGGGTTGGATAATTCCGGTTTAAATAAATCCGAGTATAATCCTTTCAATTATTTTACAGGAGTTTTTTATGGCAATAGAGACATTGACCACCACAGACGAATTTAAAAAACTGGTTGCCGAGACAACGGCACAGGAGGGCTACAAAGAGCCGCTGGCATTTGGTATCGCGCGTGTAGACAGAGGACAGAAAAATGCTGAAAAAGTACTTCAGGCAAGTTTCCCGCTGATCAACTGGAAAGAGAACTTCGGTTCTGCGGCAGTCTTCATCAGAGCGCTTCAGGAAGCCAAGTGTAACGTAGACTTCAGCGGCACTGAATTTGTTGCGACCCTCAATGACAATTTCATTGCCAACGCTATGGCAGCCTTCGCACCTTACGCAGCAGAGGCAACAGGCGATGCACACAAAAACGTACAGGTGATCAAAACACTTGCGGCGATGGAGGACATCGGGAAAGACTACCGCATCGTGTTCCTCTTTGAAGATGCTGCACCGCAGAGCGTGGAGGCTGTCTATCTGAAACTTTATGCGCTCTCTTTGAGAAAAGCCGAGCTTCGCAAGGTCAACCTTAACGGTGCATTTGGCATCCTCTCCAACGTTGCATGGGTAGGCAATACGCCGTACGAGCTTGAGTGGCTCAGAGAGAACGAGATCGAGATGAAGCTAAACGGTACTTATCCTGCGGTTGACTCGGTAGACAAGTTCCCAAGATTCCTCCAGCACATCATCCCGGATGACAATACACGTATCCTCGATGCTTCCAAAGTACGTATGGGTGCGCAGCTTGCAGCAGGTACGACTGTGATGCCGGGTGCGAGTTACATCAACTTCAATGCCGGAACACTCGGTCCTGTGATGGTAGAGGGGCGCATCAGTTCTTCTGCGATTGTCGGCAGCGGCTCAGATGTGGGTGGTGGTGCGAGTATCCTCGGTGTACTCAGCGGTACAGACGGCAACCCTATCAGCATCGGGGAGAACACCCTGCTTGGTGCCAACTCCGTAACCGGACTGCCGCTGGGTGATGCCTGTATCGTCGATGCGGGTGTGACCATCTTGGCAGGAACGAAGATCAAGATCGCTCCAGAAGAGCTTGAGAAGATCAAAGCAGCCAACCCTGAAGCGAAGCTTGAGAACAAAACTACCTTTAAAGGTGAAGAGCTGCAGGGACTCAACGGTATCCACTACCGCCAGAATTCCACTACCGGTGAGATTATCGCGCGTAGAAGTACACGTGAAGTCAAACTCAATGAAGAACTACACTAAAAAATTAGAAAATAAAAGTTAAAAATTTTGGTGTAGGGTGCGTAATCACGCACCGTTTATAGGAATTTACTATGAATGAAGAAGATAGGAAACTGCTCAAACAGGTAACGCTGCTTGGGATCATGAACAGAAAAGCAGATGAGACACTCGATGAGGTGATGCATATGCTGGTAGGAACCGGTATGTATACACTCAAAGAGGCA
>JALTYW010000066.1 GCA_027046415.1 Sulfurovum sp. | reverse complement strand
ATTGGCACTTTTTATTGCCATTGCAAGCTTTGGCTACAAAGCCTACAGGGAGATCCCTGTTGATGCTTTTCCCGATATTACCCCCAAACAGGTAGTCATCTATACCGAGAGCCCGGGTAACTCCGCGGAAGATATAGAGAAGCTCATCACCTACCCTGTGGAATCTGCCATGGCAGGACTTCCGGGGGTCAAGATGATCCTTTCCAATTCTATTTTCGGGCTTTCGTACGTTTCCATCTTTTTTGAAGACAAATACGATACCTACTTCCTGCGTCAGCTGGTGACTGAACGACTCAATACCATCAAGATCCCAAAAGGATGGGGAAAACCTACCATGGGACCCAATACTACCGGGCTTGGACAGGTCTTTTGGTACCAGCTTAAAGATACTACAGGCAAATACTCTCTCTCAAAACTGCGTGAAATGCAGGAGTATACCGTTTCACCACTGCTAAAATCGGTTGATGGTGTCGAAGAGGTGATCGGCTGGGGTGGATTTGAAAAACAGTATGATGTACTGATCGATCCCAAACGCCTTCAGGCAACCGATACAACCTACGATGAGATTGTCGAGGCACTTGAACGCTCCAATATCTCTGCGGGAGGTCAGTACCTGGAGTTCAACCGTGAGCAGTACCTCATCAGGGGTGCGGGCTTCTACCGGACACTTGATGACATCCGCAATACTGTAGTACGTAGCAAAGGCGTACTCTCTGTAACTATCGGTGATATTGCAGAGGTCAAAGAGGGCAAAGCACCGCGTTTTGGCGCAGTGACAATCGACGGTAAAGAGGCGATGTTCGGCATGGTCTTGCAGCGAAGCGGCACCAATGCCGCCAAAGTAGTCGAGTCCATCAAAGCCAAACTGCCGCTTGTCAACGCAGCACTGCCAAAAGGAGTGGAGGTCAAAACCATCTATGACAGAACAGAGATTACCCACAAAGCGGTCAATACGATGACATCGGCACTCCTTACAGGCTCTGTACTGGTTGCCATTGTCCTCTTCCTTTTCCTCTTTGAACTGCGTACAGCTTTTATTGTCATCATCTCATTACCACTTTCGCTGCTCATTGCATTTTTAATGATGCAAGCGTACGGCATGTCGGCAAACCTCATGAGCCTTTCTGGACTTGCCATAGCCATTGGGATGATCGTCGACGGTACCATTGTTGTTGTCGAAAACAGTTTCAGACTGATGCATGACAACCCGAAAATGAAACGTGCTGAAGTGATCGCTGAAGCAACGGCAGATGTTGCCAAACCAGTCATTTTTGCCCTACTGATCATCGCTGTGGTTTTCATCCCGCTGTTGAGCCTGACCGGGCTTGCAGGCAAACTCTACACACCAATGGCACTCGATATCGTCTTTGTCATGCTCGGATCACTCGCGGTAGCACTGCTGTTGGTACCGGTACTCTCTTTTATGCTTCTAAAGACTGGAAAACATGCCAATTCTCCATTGATGAATACCATCAAAAGCATCTACACACCCATGCTCGAGTTTGCACTGCACAATGCCAAAAAGCTCATTGTCATTACCTTTGCAATCTTTGCGATCCTTGCAGCACTCTTGACACAGCAGGGGCGTGAGTTCATGCCTGAGCTCAATGAAGAGTCCATCATGTACCGTGTCATTGCCATTCCTGGTACCGCACTGGGACAGAGCATACAGAGCAGTAAACAGATAGAAGAGTACGTCCTTAAACACTATCCTGACAAAGTTGAGTCCGTACTTGCAATGATCGGAAGAAGTGAAAAGGGTGAGACGGCACAGGGGAACTATATGGAGGTGCTGCTGACACTCAAACCGGATATTGACGATATTGAGGGGCTTGCACACCGCATGACTAGTGAACTGCAAAAGCACTTCAAATATGTACAGTTCATCCCTACACAGCCTATAGCCATGCGTATCGAAGAGCTGCTGGAAGGGGTTAAAGCGGAACTTGCCGTCAAAATTTACGGTGAAGACCAGAAGGTAATGGATCGTATTGCCACACAAATACAACAGGCGGTCTCAGGCATCGAAGGTCTTGAACGTCCGGAGATCGAATCACAACTGGGACAGGCACAGATCGTCATCCGTCCCGACTATCTGGCACTCTCACGCTACGGCATCAGTGTCGATGAAGTGATGCGTGTCATCCGTAACGGTATCGGCGAAGAGCCTGTGACTGAAAAGATAGAAGGTGTCAAACGCTTTGGCATCGTACCAAAGATCAAAGACGCCAAAAAGGACATTGCCTCGGTCAAAGCGGTACTGCTACGCAGCCGCAGCGGCAAAATGGTACGCCTCGATGAAGTCTGCAATGTCAAAGTCATACAGGGACCCGCCTTTATCAAACGTGAGGATCTCAGCCGTTATATGGTCATCTCTATGGAGGTTGAGGGACGTGACATCGCCTCATTTGTAGCCGAAGCAGATGCCAAGATCAAAAAGGAGGTCAACATTCCCAACGGCTACTACATCAAATGGGCGGGAGATTTCAAAAATATGCAGGAGGCAACGGCAACGCTGGCGATGATCATTCCCGTAACACTCCTGTTGATACTGCTGCTGCTCTACACCGCCTTCAACTCCTTTAAAAAGGCGTTTCTCATCTTGCTTGGTGTGCCTCTTGGACTCATTGGGGGCATTGCCGGATTGATCATCAGCGGCGAGTACTTGAGTGTCTCCGCCATCGTCGGATTCATCGCCATCTTTGCCATTGCCATTCTCAACGGCATCGTACTGGTCAGTTTTATCGACGAACTGCGCATCAAATATCCCCATGTCAAAACGGTCGATCTGGTAAAAGATGCCACACTGCTGCGTCTCAGACCGGTACTCATGACGGCATTTACAACGCTATTTGGTATTTTGCCGCTGCTCTTTGCCACAGGGGTCGGCAGCGAGATACAGTACCCGCTTTCAGTCGTTGTGACCGGTGGGATCATCTCCTCAACCGCATTGACACTGCTGATACTTCCCGGATTGTATGTGTGGATGTTTGGGGAGAAAAAAGCGTAACGGTCGCCTTGCAAAAAGCAGACCGCTTCAGACTCAGTAGAGCCTGTCGATCATCTTCTGCAGTTTCGATTTGGCACTGTGGAGGAAGAGGGTACTTTTTCCGGAGAGCTTACCCTCTTCGGACATCGGGATAGACATAAACTCTTTTATTGCATCGATAAGCATACGTGTATGGCGCATCTCTTCACGTGATTTGTCATGATACTCCGAATTCTCTTTATGACCTTCAATATGCATGATTCTTTTAAGCTTCGCATTCTGTTCATGGAGCAGTACCTGAAAACTTTTCATTGTCACAATAGCATCCTGAATGTGTGCATCGACCTTATCCATCTCCTCTTTACAGCTTCCCTTCTGCTTGACATACGCTTCTGCTTCAGAGAGTTGCTGTTTTGCAAAAGCAAGATTGCTGCTCGCTTTGGTTGACACTCTTATGGCATAGACAGCCCACATCACAAGCAGCGTCACAATGCCAACAAATGCACCGCCAAGGAAAAGATCGGGTTTCCCGCCAAAAAGTGTTGCATACCACCCAAGCACCTCTTTTGCCGTAGCAGCATCGGGTACCTTAGTGACATCCAGTGTGATGCCAACCTTCTCTGTTGCCACATAGACCATGCCGACAAACGTCAGAAAACCTGCGATCAGTGCCATCAGGAAACCTGTAAATTTACCGCTACTTACCTCTTTGACAACAAAAGGCGGCAGCTCCTCTTTGCGTTCAAAGACCACAACCTCTTCCTGCTCGCCATCTTCTTCTTCCACATTCTCAAAACCAAGGACGGTCAGCAGCTCTTCACTCTCATTGAGCGCATTCTCTTCAAGCGCATTTTTGGCATCGCTGTAGCCTTTGAGATCCTCTTCAAGCAACAGTTTGCAGGCTTCCAACTGTTTCTCTGCGTCATTGACGATATGTTTGGTCTTTTCTATCATCATCTGTGCCGCATCGTTCTTTTTCATACCGTCTATCTCTGCGAGCACATCACTGTCATCCAGTGTCACTTCAGATGTCTCGTCTGACTCCTGACTCACAGCTTCCGGGGTATTTTCATTCCCCTCTTCTGCTGCTTCTACCGCTTCTTCTCTATTCTCTTTCTCCACAGCTGCTTCTGGCTGAACCGCTTCCTCAACAGGTGTTGTCTCTTCCGGTACCGCTTGCTCT
>JALTYW010000065.1 GCA_027046415.1 Sulfurovum sp. | reverse complement strand
TACAAACAGTAGATAGTGTTTTCTCATCTATTTTCCTTTGATCAGTGATTCTGGATGACGTTCAAGATAGTCTGTCAAATGCTTGATAGACTTGGTCGTACGTGTCATCTCATCAAGCAGTTTCAGCATTTTACGGTTGATCTCCGCATTGGCATCGAGATAATTCTTTCGCGCACTGTTCATCAATGTATTGGTATCATTGATCAGTTTGGAGAACTCGACAAAGGACTGGTTGACCTTTGGCAGTGTCTGGGTGTCTATCTTTTCCATAGAACTGTTCAAATGTGCACCAATCTCCTCAAACGGAATGGCTGAAATACGTTTCATCACCGTTTTAAAGTCAGTTTTCAGAGATGCCATCGTCGTCGGTACGGATGGAATGACATAGATGTTATACTCATGTCTGATCTTTGCAGGTGGTGCATCCGGATAGATATTGAGGTCAATAAACTGTTCTCCTGTCAGCAAATTACCTGTTTGAAGCTGAGCACGCAGACCCTTTTGTACCAGTTTTTCAAAGATCGGGATATGCGCACTGTCCCCATTGTGCCTGGTACCGATCACATCGAAACGCTCCGGCTCTATCTTGATAAGGATCGGAATGCGAAACTCTGCGGTATTGGCATCACCTACCAGTGAGTAGTGTACCACTTCACCGATTTTGACACCTTTGAACTCAACAGGTGCTCCTTCAGAGAGTCCTCGTACCGAATCATCAGTATAGACCCAGAAAAAGATCTCACGGCTGTAGTGCTGCTCTTTTGCGGTTTTCCTGTCCTTGTAGAGCTTATAGATATGATTTTCTTTTACCGGCTTACCAATACCATGTACTACAAAATTCTCAAACGCCAAACCACCCATCAGTACCGATACCAGTGATTCTGTCTGCAGATCAACACCATTGGCATTCATATTTAAAGAGATACCACTCACATTGAAAAAGCGTGTTTTATCATTGATAAGCTGATCAAACGGTGATTTGATGAATACTTCTATCGTTACCTGCTTACCATCTGGATCAAGTTTGTAAGAGGCAATACTGCCTGCTTTGAGTTTCTTATAGTAGATAGGTGATCCTACACTCAAAGAACCGATACTGTCCGCTTTAAGAATGAATGTACGACCTTTTTCTCCCCAATCGCCAACAGGAATCTGGTCAAGCCCCTGAAACTCCCAAACACGCTTATCACCTTTCTGCGGATCCATCACAATATAGACCCCGGAGAGCAGTGTGTCAAGTCCTTGTACACGATCAACCCCAAGCTGTGCCTGCACCACCCAAAAACGGGTATTTTCACTCAAAAACGGCTTCATGTTTTTCTGTAGTTCAGCTACCACTTCGACACTTTGAAGGTCTTTGGTGAAGGTTATTTTTTTAACCTGCCCAACCACAACATCTTTGTATTTGATCACAGTTTTGCCTGCTTCGATCCCCTCTGCAGACTTGAAGTTGATCACAATTTCAGGGCCTTTTTGGCTCCACGACTGAAAAAAGAGCCATCCACCTATAATCAGTGCGACAATGGGCACGATCCATACCGTCGATATCCCTTTTTTCTTCTCCTGCCAAAGCGCCTCTTTGATCATCTCGTCATTATGCGTTTGCTGCATTGCTTCTCTTCTCCTCATCAATTTGCATATCCCATATCAGTTTCGGGTCAAACTGCATCGCGGCAATCATCGTAATGACCACCACCAACAGAAAGTAGGTTGCGCCTGCACCTGCCCGTATCTCCGTCAGTCCGCCAAAATGTACCAATGCGATCATAATAGCAACAACATAGACATCTACCATCGACCACTTTCCGATGATCTCAGTCAACACATAGAGTTTCTTGCGTATGCGTTTGTGCTTGACACTGCCCCTTTGCACCGAAATAAGCAGATAGATCAGAATGATCAGCTTCGTGATCGGTACAATGATACTGGCAATGAAGATCACCGCAGCGATCAGATAGGAGCCCGTCTCCAGAAAGTAGAGTACCCCGCTTAAGATCGTATCTGCCTGTGTTCCGGCAAAGGTATGCACCTCCATCATCGGCAGAAGGTTTGCCGGAATATAGAAGATAATACTGGCAATCACCAGCGCCCATGTGTACTGGATGCTGTTTGGCTTGCGTATGTGCATTGGTTCACCACAGCGCGGGCAGTGCAGGGCACCTTCTCCCCGCTCTTTTGGTAGCGTTACAAGCTGGTGGCAGAGATGACAGCTTATCAATCCCTGTTCAATCGCTCTCATGCTGCTTCTCTCCTCTTCTGTTTCTCATCGATCATATCCCATAGGGCATGGGCATTGAAGGTCACCTGCATGGCAGCCATGACAAACACCATGGTCATAAATGCCCAAAGTGATGTTCCCGGAATAATCGTGCCCATTTTAACAAGTTTTACCATAGAGACAAACACCCCTACCAAAAAGACATCGAGCATCGCCCATGGCAGAGAATGGGAGAGCAGTTTGAGCGCCGCAACGCTATAGCGCGGCAGATATCCAAAATAGAGCGGTCCAAAGAGCGCAAGCATCAACACAATACGCATCAGGGGAACGACAATGGTCGTCATCAGGACAGCAAGCCCCAGAAGCCAGTCATGTGCTTCAAAAAGATAGATCGTACTTGTAGCAAAATTGGCATGGGAGGTATTGCCGGCAACATGAAAAGAGAGAAACGGAAAGTAGTTTGTCAAAACAAAGAGGATCGCCGCTGCAATGGAGAGAGCAAACATCTTTTCAATCATCCCCTCTTTGTGTCTAAAAAGCAGACTGCCACACTCAGGACATTTGAAACGCCCCTCACGGTGAGGGTTGGTGACTTTGACCAGCTCATCACACTCATGACACGCTACAATCACATGTTCCATACTGCTTCAATTCCTACTTCAAATGGAATTTCTGGGTGAAATAGCTATCGACATCAAAATATGTCTCCCCATTCTTGTTGACGTATGTCAGGTTTTTTCTGCTCAGTTTCGATATCTCATCAAACCCCATAATCGCAAGAAGCGTATGCATCCCTTTGAGCAGATTTTTGTGGTAGTTTGCAATCTCCTGACCTTTTTTTGTCACAAGGTAGGATGCTCTGAGTTTGGGATCCTGTGTTGCCATACCAACCGGGCACTGGTGCGAACCGTAACCCGAACACATACGTGCTCTGATGCATCCGCCACTCATCATAAACCCGCGTGCAATGCCAACCGCATCTGCCCCCATGGAGAGGGTAATGATCACATCATCCGGAGTCAGCAGTTTTCCGCTGGCAATGATCTTGATATCATCTCTAAGCCCATGCCTGCGCAGGGCAGTGTCAAGGACATAGAGGGCATTGTAGGTTGTCAACCCTACCGACTCCATCATCTCCAGCGGTGCAGTTGCACTGCCGCCGTCACCACTGTCTACTGTAATGAAATCCGGCAGCGGTTTTCCCTCCGCTTTACGTTGTGCTGCATAGGCTGCCGTCTCATCAACTGTATTAGCATCAGAGATAACGATTTTCAGTCCCACCGGCTTTTGTGATATCTCCTGTAGTCTGCCGACAAAATCAAACAGATGCTCCGGAGAGTCTGCATAAAGGAAGCGGTTGGGAGAGAAGAGGTCTTTACCCTCCTCTACACCACGGTAGTAGGCGATATCTGCCGAAACTTTCTTGCCTGAAAGCTTGCCGCCTGTCTGTTTTGCCCCCTGCGCGATCTTAATCTCGGTCATACGGCAAAAACGCATCACTTTGGCATACCGTTCTTCATCAAAATTGCCTGCTTTGTCACGTACACCGTAAAGTCCTGAACTCATCTGGAAAATGATATCGGGCAGAGACTCCGGTACCTCTTTTGGGAATGCCTCCATCGGCGCATTCCAGTTGACACGGAACAAAATGTGGGTAGCACTGTCGTAGATGTAGGTGTTGGGGGTCGGGTTGTCTTTCAGGAGTATCTTCCGGTAGGCTTTGATCGCAGCACTACGGTTGAAGAAAAAGTCCATCAATTTAAACACAAATTCTGCCTTTGGTGTACTCTTGATGATCTCAAGGTAGCCTGCATTGGAGAGATCGGGCTTGAGTGTATAAAGATGGTTGGAGGTAAGACTCCCCTCTCCTGTGTTAACTGTAAATCCGGAGAGTTTTGCCCCAAGGCTGAATGCACGTACCGCTTCCGGGCTAAGCGCACCATCACTCATTGCCGAACGGACA
>JALTYW010000064.1 GCA_027046415.1 Sulfurovum sp. | reverse complement strand
AAACAACCCGATTGTCGGGTGTGTACTCCTCTACACAGAGCTATGCTACAATATCCGTATACAAAAGGATAACTATGCGAATTTTACTGCTTGAAGATGATGTGATTCTTCAGGATATCATTGGAGAATTTCTTGAAGAGAACGGTTATGAGGTATCCTCTTTTTATGATGGTGAAAAAGCACTTGATGCCATTGGCAAATCCCAGTATGATCTGTTGATTCTGGATGTGAATGTCCCAAGTATCAACGGCTTTGAGATACTTGAGTACCTTCGGGAGATAGGCAATACCACTCCGGCGATCTATATTACCTCCCTTGCCGGGATCAAAGATCTGAAAAAAGGGTTTGATCTTGGTGCAGAGGACTATCTGAAAAAGCCGTTTGAACTTGAAGAGCTACAGGTATGTATTGAGCGTATTGTCAAGAGCTGCCATCTTCACGAAGAGATAGAGATAGACGGCATGAAGTTCATCCCCAAAGCCCATCAGATATATATAGGTGACAAAGTCATCGAGATGCGTCAAAAAGAGGCGCAGGTACTGGAGTATTTTGTACGGAATCAGGGCAAGATCATCTCCTGTGACGAGATCATTGAAAATATATGGGATGATGAGCATGTACCGACACATGCAACCATACGAACCTATATCAAAAACCTGAGAAAGATGTTCGACAAAGACTATTTTGATAACATTAAAGGAGAGGGTTATCGTTTTAACATCCTATGAACGTAAATCACTGATACGGTTTCTGACGCTCTATCTGGGATCGGTATTTGTACTGTTGGCAATTATCGGGTATCTCTTTTTCGAGAACAACCGTACTGCGATGAAGAGTGCTATGAAGTTTGAGATGATGTATCAAGGGCGTATGCTCTCTTCCAAGATTGTCATGAAGGCTATGAAGGACAAAGCGCTTGATGAGACTGAGAAGATCAATTTTCTAGCATCGTTGAAACATTGCCGTTTCAATGTAGGTTATTTTGACAAAGAGAAAGAACCGATCTATACAGAGATAGGTGATGTTTCGCGTTTTGATACCGATTTTTATGTCAAAGATAACTGCTGTTACACGGTTATCGAAGATCCAAGTGATCATCTTGGTGTACATTATGTGGTATTGAAAGAGAATGAATTGGTAGATACTTTTAGACAGCTTCGTATTAAGATCATCGGATACCTGATCCTTTCCTTTTTGCTGATGGGGGTTGTGGGATACTTTCTTGGAAGACTCTTTTTGCGTCCTGTACGTGAGCAGATAGAGTCTCTCGATCAGTTTATCTCCGATACGACCCATGAACTCAATACACCAATTTCGGCGATACTGATGACCATCCAGTCGCTCAAAGGGATCGATGAGAAGAAGAAAAAACGTCTTGAGGCAAGTGCTAAACGTTTGCATGTGATGTACAGTTCGCTGACCTACCGTCTTGAAGGGCAGGAGGAGAAAATAGAACTGTTGCCGTTTGACAAGATCGTTGAAGAGCGGGTAGGGTATATAAAAGAGCTGATCGATTCAAAACGGCTGCATCTGACAATGGAACTGGAACCGATGCCGGTTCGTATGTCACGCTCTTCAGCTGAACGTCTTGTCGACAATCTGCTCTCCAATGCAGTGAAGTACTGTGATATAGGAGATGAGATACGGGTAATACTTAAAGAGCGTGAATTCAGGGTGGAGGATACGGGCATAGGAATCGATGCCCATATGCAGGAGGATATCTTCAAGCGTTACAAACGTGCCAACAGTGAACGCGGAGGCTTTGGCATAGGACTGAATATTGTGCTCTCCATCTGCAAGAAGTACAAAATCAAACTCAATCTTGAGTCCGAGAAAGGGGTGGGAAGTACCTTTATACTGACCTTCCCGAAGGCAAAATAGCCTTAGTCCATACTCTCCATCAAAATACCGATGATATCGCTCATGGTCAGGATGCCGAAGAGCTCATTGTTGTCGAGGACAAGAAGGCGCTTGATGGAACTTGTCACCATCATTCTGGCGGCATATTTGATGTCAAGCTCGGCAGAGACAGAGATGGCCGGAGTGTTGGCGATGTCATAAACATTGAGCAGGTCGATGTCACCGTCTTCAGCTACGATGCTCTGCAGAATATTTTTGAACGTAACCAGTCCGTAGGCACCCGAAGGAGAGGTCTTCTCGACAACAACGGAACGGACTTTGTGTTCACGCATCAGCTTTAGTGATTCTCGTACACTTGCCATAGGTGAGACAGTGATAAGCTTTGATTTTGGGGTCATGATATCTTTGACTAACATGAGGTACTCCTTTTTTAGATCATACTTTTGATGTCGTTTTCGAACTTGTGCAGTTCATCCGTATCGAGACCGGTAACATGGCTCAGGGGGAATGTGAAGGTGAAGCCACTGTTGTCGTGGCTGTCAAGGTCGAACTTCTCTCTAAGCGTGCGCATCACTTTCATGGTCAGCTTGCGGGGCAGCACAAAGAGCAGTGCCGAGACATTCTCTTCGAGGGTGAGCCCGAAAAAAACCTTCTTCTCTTTTAAACCGATGGTCTTCCCGTGCAGAATGGTTACCGATCCTGCACCCGCTTTTTTTGCCTCTTCAATGGCAGCCTCTTCGTCTTTGTCGGGTATCACGACAACCAGTGCGGTAAATTTCATCTTCTCTCCTCCTTTAGTCTGAGTTGTTTTTTGTACTGTTCGGCGTAAATACCGTATCCCATGACCGTAAGCATCGGGAAAAGCGATGCAAAGGCGATGAGCCCGAAACCGTCAATGAGCGGATTGCGTCCTTCGATATTTTCTGCCAGTCCAAGTCCAAGTGCCGCAACCAGCGGTACGGTCACAGTCGAGGTGGTCACACCGCCGCTGTCATAGGCGATGGGGATGATGTAGTCGGGTGCAAAGTAGGTAAACCCGATGACCAGCAGGTATCCTGCAATGATGTAGTAGTGGATAGGGTCTCCTGCAACGATACGGTAGGCACCCAGTGCAATACCCACAGCCACTCCCAGTGCGACAACGGCACGCAGGCGTGTCTGTTTGATGTTCCCTTCACTGATCTCCTCGGCTTTGATGGCGATGGCAAGCAGACTGGGCTCTGCCATGGTGGTCGAAAAACCGATGAGAAATGCGAAAAGGTATATCAGCAGATTGTTTTTCATGGCTGTCAGGTCGAATGCGATGCTTTCTCCAATAGGGAAAAGCCCCATCTCAAGCCCGATAATAAAGGCATAAAGTCCAAGAATGACCATCATGATTCCGATGATGATACGGTGCAGGTGTGCCACAGGCTTTTTGATAATAAGGTACTGGAAAAAGAAGATCACCGCAAGAATAGGGGCAACATCTTTGACAGTAGCAAGCAGATCCCAAAAGATATCCTGCCAGTGAAACTGTGTAGTGACCTCTTTTGTAGCAATTACCGCTTGTGTCGCTGCATAGGTGGTATCACTCTCGCCGATGGCATAGACAATGATGCCGTACAGCTGTACGAAAATCATAGGTGTGAGTGAGGCAAACGCGATCAGCCCGAAGCCGTCAATAGCGGGGTTCCTTCCTTTGATGGAAGAGGCAAGCCCGATACCCAGCGCGGCAACGAGTGGCACAGTTACGGTAGAAGTGGTCACACCGCCACTGTCATATGCAAGCCCGATGATCTCTTTGGGGGCGAAAAAGGTGACAAGCACCACGATAATATAGCCGCCGATGATATAGTAGGCGATAGGGTGTCCGAGCAAAATACGCAGTACGCCAAGCACAATGGCAAACCCTACAGAAAAGGCGACGGTCATCCGCAGCCAGAAGGCGTCGATAAGTCCGTGGCTGATGGAGGCTGCTTTTTGGGAGATGGCGATGAGTGCAGGCTCGGCTACAGTGGTGGCAAAACCGATGGTAAAGGCAAAAAGCAGCAGCCAGAAGACTGACCCTTTTCGTGCAAAATCGACGGCAAGCCCCTCGCCTATGGGAAAGATACCAAGCTCCAGACCGCGTATGAAGAGTGCCAGCCCCACAGCGACAATGACAAGTCCTGTGACAATGGAGAGAAGGTTTTCAGGTATATGTCCAATAACTGCTCCCTGAAACAGTGCTACAACAATAATAATGGGAAGCAGGTCTTTAAAAGCGTTTTTTAAATCGTCTGCAAATATTTTTATACTTTCCTTGATCATAATGCATAGTATAGCTACTCTTTCAATAGAATAATGGAGAAACGGCA
>JALTYW010000063.1 GCA_027046415.1 Sulfurovum sp. | reverse complement strand
GGTCATGCAATTCCTTTCTTTTTGGTCGAAAAAAGGATAACCTATATTCGGTTAGCCCGCTCTTTCTCGACTATCTTTTAGAAATTGCACTTATTGGTTGAATTGGCGTCTTTATAATGTATGATATAGATAATCTACCCTCCGGTTCAACACGGCAAAGGAGTATATGATGCATCAGATCAAAGGTATATTGTTCGATATCGGCGGTGTACTGTATGTGGGTGATACTATCATCGAAGGATCGCCCAAGACCATCGACTCTCTTAAGCAAAAATATCCCGTACGCTTCCTGACCAACACCACAAGAAAAATACCCGCATCTATTCTGAAAAAACTGGCGGCATTCGGATTTCACATTTCCCAAGAGGAACTCTTTACGGCACTGAGTGCCACCAAAGCCTTTTTGGAAGAGAAAGGGGCAACGGTGCTGCCGGTCATGACCGATGAGGCAGAGGCATACTTTGCCACTTTGCGCTCAGACAAGCCCGATTTTGTCGTCGTGGGGGATGCCTATACCAACTTTGACTATCCCCACCTCAACCGCGCCTTTCGGGCACTGCAAAACGGAGCCGGTCTAATCGCTGCGGCGAAGAACCGCTACTTCAAAGATGATGACGGGATACTCTCCATGGATGCAGGCGGTTTTGTCGAAACGCTGGAGTTTGCTTCAGGAAAAGAGGCGATGATCATAGGCAAACCAAGCGAGACCTTTTTTCACCTTGCCGTTGCTTCTATGGGACTGAAGCCGCATGAAGTACTGATGGTAGGGGACGACATTGAGTCAGATATCAAAGGGGCACAGGATGCAGGCTTGAGAACGGCATTAGTCAAAACAGGGAAATTTCAGGAGAGTGACCTTGAAAAAGGCATTGTCCCCGACATAGTGCTGGACGATGTGACCGCACTGTTGCATCAGATTTAGTCCTGCCGTACCTCATAGTGCAGTTTTAGCCCTTGATCGGTCATCATAAACCCTGAGATAACAATCTTGCCCTCATGCACCATCTGATGGTGCTTTTTACACAGCGGTATGAGGTTGTATTTGTGGTTTTTGTGAAAATGCTCGATATGCCCGGTTTCATTTGCCTCCTGCTGCTGGGCAATATGGTGAACATCATCAACCCCCTCATCACACAGTGCACACTTGGTTAGGTAGAGGTCTTTGTTGTATTTGCTACTTTTGCGTCTGCGCAGTTTTTTTACCTCACTGCCGTATGCCCCAAGGCTCTCTCTGATCTCCTGTGCGGTTTTGAGAAATTCGCCATCCATATGCAATGACTTGGCAAACTCCAGTCCATAGAGACTGTCCCCCTGCCCAAGCTGCAGCACACGGTTGTAGATCAGGGTATCGGTTGCTTCATCATATCTGATGCCAAGATGCAGGAAGATCAGATGCTTGACGGCTTTAAGCTGCGCAATGCTGCCAAGCTGATGCAGGTGTGTGGCAAAAATAAAGGTTGACTTGAGCGAAAGCAGTTTCAAAATCGCAGCAGAGACAATCGCAAGGGCAGATTCTGTCTCAGTGCCCTGCGAAATCTCATCGCCAAGGATGAGTGAACGTGCATCGGCACGGTTGAAAATGTTTTTCAACTCCATCATCTCTACAGAGAAGGTGCTGAGCCCTTTGTAGAGGTTGTCTTTGCTGACAATACGGGTAAAGAGTTTCTCGTACATCCCAAAACGCATCTCCGCCGCCGGTACGAAAAAGCCCGCCTGCGCCAGCACTACAGAGAGCCCTATGCTCTTCATCAGTGACGATTTTCCTGAAGAGTTGATCCCGTACAGCAGTATCCCGTGCACATCTTCGCCGTCACTGGCATTGAGGGTAATGTGGTTGTGTGTCGTACCGTTGTTCCCACCAAGAAAGATATCGTTGGGAACGTAGATCCCCCGTTCATCATTGGCTTCGATGATAGGGTGCCGCAATCCGACCGCTTCGTAGAAGTTCCCCTCTTCTATAATGGGGCGGGTAAGGTTCATCGTACGCGCACACTTTGCCGTAGAGATAGCAACATCCACATCGGCGATAAAAACGATGAGTCTGTCCAGTAGAAGGGAGAATCGCTTTTCAAGCAGATCCAGACTCTCCACATAACGCTGCTTGACCAATGAGACCAGCTTCACCTGCGCCGTCTCATAGGAGCGGGTGATCTCTTCAAAGAGTGGTGCCTGCACCTTGACGGCATTTTTGAGATGTTTGTACTGGAAATCTTTAAAGAAGTGGTGTTCGTTGTCAATCGTGACAAACGACGACTTCAACTCTTTTTCGATCAGCGAAAAACGGTTCTTTGTCAGGTTGAGAAAGTACCCTTCGCTCTCTAGATAACCGACCGTTGTGTAGCGGGTTGACGATGGGGAGAAGAGCTTGTCCTTTTCAAAGAGCGATTCGACATGCTCGGCAACCTTCTCGAGTTTGTCAACCTCATGCTGCTGCTTCTTGACAATGGTGTCAATGGCGGGGTAGACACCGCTTTTGAAGATATTGTCATTGATCTGCTCGATGCGGAAGCGGGCACAGATGTCAAGTTCAAAGGTCTCCTCCAGCACGGTCAACATCTCCTGTGTCTCATCTTTGAGCCGCCCCTCCACCTCCAGACCGTTCGCTTCGGCATCATCAAGCAGTTTCAGTACCGACTCCAGTGACATGGCAATATAGGTCAACTCCACCGGATGCAGTTTTCGCAGCTTGATACGCCGTGCGATACGCTCAAGATCGTATATCTGCTTGAGGTGCGTCTCAAAACGGTCGATACTTGGCATCAGCTTCTCGACAAGGTCATAGCGTGCCTCCAAAATAGCCCTGTCACAGATGGGGTTGAGCAAGCGCTCTTTAAGCAACCGTTTCCCAAATGCGGTAGAGGTTTTGTCAATCAGATCAAGCAGGGTGATCTCGGCAGGATCACGGCTGATGACCGAGAGCTGCTCCATCGCATTGTTGCCAATGTACATAAAACGGCTGTTGCCCAAAAAGTGTGGACGGTTCATCTTCTCAATGATGCTCTCGTCATGTTCGATGATAAAATCGATCAGTACCGTCAGTGCCTCGGTCGTATAAGGGTGGCGTTCAAGATCGAGAAACTCAATAGCACTTAGAAAGGAGTTGATCTCGAAGATACGTTTAAAGAGTTCATTCTGGTAGCCGATCTTGAAGCGTTTGGTATTGAGACTGTAGTGCAGTCCGCCAAGCTCCAGATAGTGAACCAGCCACTCCATATCTATGGAACTGCTCTCAAGGGTGATGATCACCTCTGAGGTGCTGTAAGTCTGCAGCAGGTTAAAGGCTTCATCGAGCGCATAGGTCTTGTCATCGCGACTGGAGTGGATCTCGTTGCAGATCGTCTTGCCCGTACTGACATCGATGGCAGCATACCCGACCGAGTAGATGCCGCTGTTTTCGTCTATGAGCAGGGAGACGATGTTGTTCTCGGTCGGTTCACTCAGATATTCAAAGTTGGTGCCCGGGCTGATAATATTGGCAACATACCGTTTGACATTGGGCATCTCGCCTTTCTGCTTGACGACGATAATGGTATATTTTTTGGTAGCGATAAGTCTGGAGAGATAGCGGTCAAGTGATACGGTGGGCACACCGGCAAGCAGCGGGTTGCTGACAGAGTTTTCAAGTACCGCCTTGCTTTTACGTGTGAGCTGAATGTTAAGCAGTTCGGCAATCTCTTTTGCTTTGCCGATTTTCAGATCATCATTGTTGACTTCGTAGACTTCAAAGAAGGTGCCTATCTCCATCAACACCAGCGCATCAGAGCCGTACTTTGCTTCAAAATGGCGCTGCAGATCGAAGTATATCTCGGTCAGAAGCTTCTTTTTTTGTGAAAGTATTTCGGCTGCTTTGTCCACGAAGTGCCCTCTTTTAAAGTTCCCGTTCATATTAAACCCGGGTTGAACAGGTTAAAGGATTTTAGCACAAATGGGGTTAGTAATGCATAATTGGGTGTATTATTACTCCCCCATCGATTTCACTCGATGGCGACAAAGGAGCACCCAACCCGTAGGGCGGCTCTGCCGTTTGCGACTGTCAGAGCTATCGAGTGAAATCACCATACATGATTATTTAAAGATGGGTCATGATAACTTTAGAGGCTCTTTCCTGAAGATTTCTAACAAGATTTTGTAGAGATCTTCACCTCTGTGATTGAACCTGAACTCACACTCTTTGAGGTGTAAATTGAAGTTCTTTTTATCAATC
>JALTYW010000062.1 GCA_027046415.1 Sulfurovum sp. | reverse complement strand
GTTTGAAGAGGGAACGCTCTTTGTGGTGCATCATCCGCTGATCTTCGGTAAACTCTCCGAGCTTGATTTTGCCGCCTATCCTGCCAATCTCATCGAGAAGCTCATTCTCAAACGCCAATCACTTATTGCGATGCATACCAACTTTGACCAGACACATCTCAACCGCTATGTGTTTGAAAAGGTATTGGGGTTTGAACTGGAACGCCAGGAGCCCTTTTTGTGTTACACAGGTGGTGGGTGGAACAAAGAGGCACTCTATAGCCATCTTAAAGAACGGTTGGGACTACAGTGCATCAAAAGTGTAGCGCCCAAAGAGAAGATAACAAGCATTGCACTATGCACCGGTGCAGGGGCATCACTGATGGATGAGGTAGAAGCAGACTGCTTTCTGACAGGTGATATTAAGTACCATGATGCAATGAAGGCTGAGAGTCTGGGACTTATGATGGTAGATATCGGACACTATGAGAGTGAACGCTTTTTTGCCGAGATTATGGCTGAAGAATTGAAAGTTTTACCTATTTTGGCTATAATTGCGAATTCTAAAAATCCGTTTCATTTTGAAACACTTTAAACGAAACAGTATAACTCCTCAAGACCTTAAAGGATAGAGATTGAACAAACACCTAAATGAACTGATAGAGCTTTCACAGATAGATCAGGCGATCGACAGCTACAACCCGCAGCTTGAAGCTGCTGACAAGAAAGTGGCGAAAGTACAGAAAAAGATCGATGCGATTCAGGCAGAGCTTGACTCTCTGAACAAAGAGATCACAGACAATGAAGAGAAGATCAAGGCTTTTGAAGAGCAGCTGACCATTCTCAATCAGCAGCTTGCAGACAATGCAAAAAAAGCCAAAGAGATCTCTACAGAAAAAGAGATGAAGGCACTCTCTCTTGAAGAGGATATTGCCAAAGAGAAGATGACCTTTGCCAATGAAGAGATCGAAAGACTTCAGGGGATCAATGAGACCAAAAAAGCACTTCTGGATGAGCAGCAAGAGAAGCTTCAGGAGATCATGGAGACATACAACAGTGTCAATGAAGAGGTAGCGGCGGAGAAAGCCGAGATCGAAAAATCCAAAGCGGAACTTTTTGCAAAAAGACAGGAACTGAGCCAGAAGATTGAGCAGAGAGTACTCTCGTTTTATGAGAAGATCCGTGTATGGGCAGGCAATACAGCAGTCGTACCTGTGAAGAAACAGGCGTGTTACGGTTGTTATATGAAACTTAACGACAAAACCTATGCTGAAGTGATTAAGGGTGAAGAGATCGTTAACTGCCCGCACTGCGGACGTATTCTCTATATGGAACGTGTTACCGAAGAGGCATAGAGAAAGAGACGATCAGCGCTACGTTTAGCGTTCTAAAGAGGGCTTCGCCCTCAATTTGGGGGCATTGTGGATACGTTGTTTTTTCTTTTCTATTCCTTCGTTTCCGTTCTCATCTATATCATTGCACTTCCTTTTCTTTTTCTTTTGTCCTTCAAAAGCAAATACAAAGCTTCGATTCCGGCACGTTTTTTTCTCTGGAAAAATCCTCCGTTAAAGAGAGATGGGATCTGGTTTCATAGCTGTAGTTACGGTGAAGCCAAAGCGATCAAACCGTTGGTAGAGGCTTTACCACAGACTGCACTGAGGATGACCACTACAACCCATACAGGCAAAAACGTGATTGAGGGCTATACACAGCAAAGCTGCTACCTGCCGTTTGAACCGCTGCTGTTTGGGTGGCTTCGTCCGCAAAGAGCACTGGTGGTAATGGAGGCGGAGTTTTGGTATCTTCTGTTTGTGTTGGCAAAACGGCGGGGTGCAAAAACCCTGCTGGTCAATGCCCGCATGAATGACCGCTCTTTTCCAAAATATCTGAAGATGCGTTGGTTTTACAGACAGATATTTGCCTCTATCGATGCTGTCTATGCCCAGACGCAGACTGACAAAGAGCGGCTTGAGATGCTGGGTGCAACAAATGTAACCGTTACCGGGAACATTAAACTTGCCTCTTTGCCCAAAGTGACTCGCAGGTTTGTCAAGCCCGAAGGGATGCTGCTGTGTGCAGCAAGTACCCATGAAGGGGAAGAGGCGTTGGTGCTTGAGGCATTTGCAGCACTTAAAAAAGAGATGCCCGGTGCAAAACTGGCAGTTGTGCCCCGCCACCCTGAGCGCTTTGAAAAAGTGGCGGCACTGTTGGAGACGTTTGCGAAGCAGGAGCAGATGGGCTGGCACCGTTTCAGTGACGATATGAGCCTTCAGGATGATATTGTACTCATTGACAAAATGGGGGAACTGATCAACCTCTATGCGGTGAGTGACATGGTGATCCTTGGCGGAGCGTTTGTGCCTGTAGGCGGGCACAATGGGGCAGAAGCGGCACAGTTTGGCTGCAAGATCATCTCGGGGCCTCACTACTTCAACCAGAAAGATATTTTCGAAGCGGTTGAAGGGATCGTGGTTGTCGAGCCTGCCAATCTGACACGAAGGGTACTACAGCATGCACAGCTGAAACCGGCACGGCTGAAAACCAAAACAGATATCACACCAATACTGGAGCAACTGAACGATGTTTTATGAGATCAAAAACAATGAAGTAAGCCTGCGCATAAAAGCGCAGCCGGCGGCAAGCAAAAATGAGTATTGCGAAGTCTATGGCGATGAGGCGATTAAAATCCGCATCAAAGCTCCCGCAGTTGAAGGGGCGGCAAACAAGGAACTGGTAAAGTTTCTTGCAAAAACCTTCAAAGTTGCCAAAAGCGACGTGGTGTTCAAAACAGGACAAAACAGTAAAATAAAAATAGTAACCTTCCCTCTGACAGAACAGTTTGAGAGATGGAAAGAAGCATATGAACAGGAAACATAATGGCAAAAGATAAAGCATATAAAGTATTGGCACAGCAGCAGGGTATCTCCAACAAAAAGGCAAAAGAGCTTATTGACAGAGGTCTTGTCTATGTAGGAGACAAGAAGGTGAAGATCGCCCGTGCAGAAATCAGCGATCAGACAAAATTCCGCATCGAGTACCCTGAAGATATCGAGATACTCTATGAAGATGAGAACATCGTTGCAGTCAACAAACCCGCACAGATTGACAGCTATGACATACAGGATGCCATAGAGGGTGCCGAACTTCTGCACCGTCTCGACCGTGACACATCGGGTGTACTGCTGCTGGGGCGTAACGAAGCGTTTATCCAAAAAGCGATCAACGAGTTTAAGAACAGACGGGTTCAAAAATACTATATGGCATGGGTGGAAGGTGTGGTTTATGAACCCATCGAGATAGACGAACCCATCCACACAGTCAAAAAAGGGAAAGCCTTTTCTCTCATTGACCCGTTGCGCGGTAAAAAGGCACTTACACTTGTCAAGCCTGAAGAGATACAGGGGAAGAAGTCCAAAGTGCACATCGAGATCAAAACTGGACGTACCCACCAGATACGTGTCCATCTGGCACATGTGGGGCATCCGGTAGTCGGAGATGAGCAGTACGGCAGTCGTACACAGTCAAAGCGTATTTTGCTACACTGCGCCAAAATGGAGCTGCTTGACTATACCTTCGAGGCCAAAGAGCCAAAAGACATCGCACGGTACAAATAGAGCCTAAAAGCATTATTTTGGTAAAATCCATTTCGATATTTTGTGTAACCGCTTTACAATTCATTTTACAGGGTAGAAGATGTTCGATACACTCACAGACAGTTTTAAAAATGCCATTGGGAAGATCCGTTTCCACGATGATGAAAAGGCGCTCAAAAAGGCGACAACAGAGTTGAAGAAATCCCTGCTTAAAGCCGATGTACACCACAAGGTCGTCAAAGATCTGATCACTTCGGTTGAGCGTGAAACCAAACAGCATGGTGTGGGCAAAGACAATTTCCTGCGTGCATTGCAAAATAAGCTGACCGATATTCTGACCATCGAGGGGGCACCCAAAGGGTTTACCTTCGCTTCCAAACCGCCAACAGTGGTGCTGATGATCGGTCTGCAAGGCTCTGGTAAAACGACAACGACAGGAAAACTTGCCTACTTCCTCAAAGAGCAGAAGAAGAAAAAGGTACTGGTCGTTGCAGCCGACCTGCAGCGTTTGGCAGCGGTGGAGCAGCTGCGTCAGATCACCTCTCAAATCGAGGTCGATCTGGTAGCCGATGAGGATGCAAAACCTGAAGAGATCGTCAAGCGCGGGCTTGAAAAGGCAGAGAAGGAGCTTTATGATGTCGTACTGATCGATACCGCCGGACGTCTGGCGATCGATGAGGAGCTGATGGAG
>JALTYW010000061.1 GCA_027046415.1 Sulfurovum sp. | reverse complement strand
AAGACTCTTCTCTTGGACGTTATGCAGATGTCTGGCTCGATATCTCTGTAGAGAAAGAGGCGTGTCCGCTCAATACGGCACCGACTGCCTCCACTACCCTTACCATGGCACTGGGAGATGCATTGGCAGTGGCACTGATGCAGAAAAGAGGATTTAGAAAAGAGGATTTTGCCTCTTTCCACCCCGGCGGCAGTCTCGGCAAAAAACTTTTTGTCAAAGTCAAAGACCTCATACGTACCGAGAACTTGCCTGTCATCGACGACAAAACACCGCTCAAAGAGGCGATTGTGGTTATGAGTGAGGGCAAACTCGGCAATGTACTCATTACCAACAGCAGCGGGCAACTGACAGCCCTGTTAAGTGACGGTGACCTTCGCCGCGCCCTGATGCAGGAGGATTTCAGCATGGATGAACCGGCCTTCATCTATGCCACCAAAGACCCCAAACGCTACCACAATACCGAACTGCTTGCCAGCGAAGCGCTGGAAATCATAGAAAATGCACGCATTCAGCTGCTGCCTATCACCACCCAAAATGATGAGATCGTCGGCGTACTGCACATACACGATCTTGTCAATGCGGGCATTAAAAGTACCTGAGAGAGAACCATGAGACTAAACAAATATATCGCACACAATACCAAATACTCAAGAAGGGAAGCCGATGCACTCATCGAAGCGGGAGAGGTGACACTCAACAAACGTCCCATCAAAGAGTTTGGCTACGATGTGCAGCCGGGCGACCGCATCTTTGTCAAGGGGCGCATGGTCAAGGAAAAAGGCAATGAAGTGACTGTCATTGTCTACAACAAACCCAAAGGGGTGTTGGTGACCAAAAAAGATGACAGAGGAAGAGCGACCATCTATCACAAGCTACCGGGCAAATTCAGGCACTTTATCCCTGTAGGCAGGCTCGACTATGCCTCAGAGGGACTTTTGCTGCTTACGGACAATGTAGAGGTTGCTACGGCGCTTATGGAGAGCACTCTTGACCGTACATATAATATCAAAATAGACAAACCGCTTACGCAGGATATGGTCGATGCCATGCGGGAGGGACTGGTGCTCGATGATGCCCGTGCCGGTGCACATGAAAAGAGCAAAATCCACAGTATGACATTTGCACCCTTTGTCGGCTTTGAGATTCGTTCCGAAGGCAAAAGCTATACCAAACTTCGTGTGACCATCAACGAGGGAAAAAACCGTGAACTTCGCCGCTTTTTCGGACACTTCGATGCCAAAGTGCTTGACCTGAAACGGGTAGCGTTTGGAGGCATAGAACTCAACAACCTGCCAACCAACAAGACGCGCTTCTTCACCAAACGCGAATATGATGACCTGCACGCTTTTCTCAAGCAGCGCAAAAAAGAGCAGAAACGTACCCGCAAAGCGGCATCGAAGGCAGAAGAGGACTAATGGGCACACTGGCACTCAAGTACCGTCCTGCACATCTTGATGACATGATAGGACAGACTCATCTGCTTGGCAAAGAGGGTGTACTGCGAAAGCTGATCGAAAACGGTAAACTCGGACACACCTTTCTCTACGGTCCTCCCGGATGCGGCAAAACTACCCTCGCCCGTATCATTGCCGATGCAACGGGGAGCCCCTTTTACGAAATGAATGCCACTTCTCTTAAGATAGAAGAGCTTCGCAAGATCTTCAAAACCTATGCCAACGCACTGCAAAAGCCGCTTGTTTTCATCGATGAGGTACACCGTCTCAGCAAAAATCAGCAAGAAGTTCTGCTTCCCTTTATGGAGAACAACGATGCACTAATCATCGGGGCTTCGACCGAAAACCCCTACTACTCCATGACAACCGCTATGCGCTCACGCTCCCACCTCTTTGAACTCCGTGCCATCAATGCTGAAGCGATGCATACCTTTTTGGAGAACGTACTTGAAAAGGAACATATTGAAGCCGATGAAGATGCCAGAGCGTACCTTGTATTCTCAAGCAGCGGAGATGTCCGTGCCATGCTCAACCTGCTTGAGAGCGCAGCAGCCGTTGCCATACCGGTAACACTTGACATACTCAAATCCATCCGCCCCCATGCCATGCAGGCGGGCAGCAGCGAAAGTGAAAGCCACTACGAACTGACATCTGCCATGATCAAAAGCATACGCGGCTCAGACATCGATGCGGCACTCTACTACCTTGCCAGACTCATCGAAGGAGGAGAACCTGCCGAATTCATCGCAAGGCGGCTTGCTATCCTTGCCAGTGAAGATGTGGGCAATGCCAACCCAAACGCCCTCACCCTTGCCGCTGCCACACTTGAGATTGTCAAACACATCGGCTATCCCGAAGCACGTATCAGCCTTTCACAGCTTGTCATTTACCTCACCTCTTCTCCCAAGTCAAACAGTGCCTACTTGGCGATCAACAAAGCCCAAAAAGCGGTCAAAAACGGTGAAATATACCCGGTGCCAGACCACATCAAGACCCATGCCAAAAACTACCAATATCCACACGATTTTGGCGGATGGGTCGCACAGTCCTATGCCATTGCTCCCCTGCACTTCTACGAAACCCGAAAGATCGGATTTGAAAAGACACTTTGGGAGTGGCATCAAAAGATTGTGAAAAAAGACAGCTCCGATACCTGAAGTTCACAATTTTGTCACATTCATGTGCTACAATATGCTATATAGCACAAAAGGATTGAATCATGTACTATAAAACATACTGTACACTTCTTGCAGCAGCGGCATCTCTTTTACTGTCTGGCTGCACAGGAAATGAAGCCGTGCCTGCCAATGCAACTCAGACAGGCATTGCCACTGGAGCGATCGCCGGATCGGTCATTGGCTATAACAGCGGACACCACAGAGGTACCAATGCGGCACTTGGTGCAGTTGCCGGTGCTGCTGTAGGCGGACTTATCGGCAATGCAGTCGATAACAATAATCCGCAGCCAGTAGAAACCGGCGGATGGCATGAATAGACAATAAGGAGAAACCATGAAAAAAATAAAATATACACTGTTGCTGTCTACAGCCGCACTCTTTTTGTTAAGCGGCTGTTATCAGCAACCCGGACTGGTAGAAGATCAAAGCTATGACCGTACCAAAACCGGTGCACTTACAGGCGCACTTGCCGGTGCTGCCATAGGATACAACACAAAAGGACACCACAAAGGAGAGCGTGCTGCCATCGGTGCACTGCTTGGCGCAGCACTTGGCGGTGCGATTGGATACAGCCTTGATGAACAGGCCAATGCGGTTGCCAAAGCACTGGGCACCAGAGTAAACAATGACCCGCTTGCCGCCCTCGATCCGCAAAATGATATTATCGTCTCCAAACACCCTGACCATGTGCGCATCATGTTCCGTGACGATATGATGTTTGCGACAAACTCTGCGACACTTCAGCCGCATGCAAGACATAAAGTCCAAAAGATAGCCTATCTGCTGCAACGCTATCCTCAGACGGTAGTAGGTGTGGCAGGTTTTGCAGACGACAGGGGAAGCTACGAATACAATCTCGGTCTCTCCGAGCGGCGGGCAAGAAGTGTTGCAAACCTTCTGGCGGTCAACGGACGTCCACTGGTCAAAGGGTGTTCATGGGAAAAACCCATCGCACCCAATACCAATGCACGCAACCGAGCACTCAACAGACGTGTGGAGGTCTATCTCTATGCTGACCGCAATGCTATGAGTGATCCCTGCCGTTAACCTATACGGCTAATCACTTCAGCTTCTCAAGTGCCCTCTTTGCCTCTTCGGCATTCATGGTACCTGAGAAAAAGGCATCTTCTACCTTGCTTATCTGATCAGTCAGTCGTCCTATCAGATACTCTCCCCTGACCCGATTTTTCACAAATGTTTTCATTGTATTAAAATCAGGAAAAATATCGAGAAACTCCTGCTTCAGACTGCTATGGTTCCACGCTTCAACTTGAGTTTCCTGATCTGCCGAGGTAACATCAAGAATCTCCTCTCCTATGCTGTCTGTCGTTTTGTACTGGTCATATTTGTGCTCTTGCTTGTATTCGCTGTTCTGATATACCTCATCTTCTTTCTGAATATCACCAACATAGGTCGTCACTACATAAAAAAATGCTATACCGACAGCCAAAAATATCATAAACGATTTATCCATAGAGCTATCCTCTGCAAAAAATTGTTTTTAATTATACTATGATTTTTCAAAAAAGATACAAGTGGATTGAAATAGTGTGCAGTATGAGAAAAGTGTGGTGCGGATGAGAGGACTCGAACCTCCACACCGTTAGGCACCAGATCCTAAGTCTGGCGTGTCTACCAATT
>JALTYW010000060.1 GCA_027046415.1 Sulfurovum sp. | reverse complement strand
CCGTTGGATTGACTGTTTCGGGGAACCGTTATGAGATTAAACTCGAAGATGACTTTGCGGACTTTGTGAACAAAGACTTGACTGAAGCAGGCGTAAATCTTCATACCGACAACAAACCTGACAAGCTTCTCAAAGCCTATCTGCGCCTCGCTAAGCAGGCAACGAGTTATGAGAACGAGATAGAACTCCTCATAGAGACACTTGACGGTCTCTAATCTTTCAATGCTTCTGTTTCAAGAAGTGTTTCTGCCCGTCTGATACACTCATCTGCCGACTCGCTTCGGGTATATTTGGTAATAGAGAAGCGAAACTCTGGTTTGGGATCAACCATAAAATCATGTGCATTTAAAGTGGTTTGTATTCTGTCAATAAGCTGTTCACTATTCTCTTTTTCTGTGAAAGGGAGTAAAATAAGAATATGTTGCTTGCTGTATCGGCAGACAACATCACTCTCTCTTGTCAGTGCGGTTAGCAACCCTCCGACACTTTTGAGGATACGTTGACGTTCCTTCTCCTCATAAGCATTTTCAAAAAGGTTTGCGATGGAAATGGAAAGCAGTGAGAGCGGATAGTCATAACGGACGGAACGTGCACAGGTCGATTTGAGTTCTGCAAGGCAGTACTTTTGGTTGTAAAGCCCCGTTTCATGGTCATGAATGGCATGTTTTCGAATCTGTTGGCGGATGTAGATGCGTACCAGATAGACAGTAAGTAAGGTAAGTATCATTGCGATCGAGAGGCTGATATAGAAAAGATTGGTGATCTTTTTCTGTTGGAGGTAGACCATCTTCTCAACAATATTGGCGAAGTGATCCACATCTTCATAACAGCTCTGTGCAGCGACTGTTTGTGCTCTGACCTTTGCCCAGCAGTCTTTTACCGTTGCAAAGTCCTGTACCAGTGATGTGCCTCCAATGTAGTATTCGGAATGTTTATGTGCCTGTACCCAAGGCGATATCTCTTTGATCATATGGTCGATATCTGCCGATGATACGATGGTGTCAGCAACAAGTATGCTACCAGGAAGACGGCTGCTGGTACGCAGTACTTTCGTGTCGGTTTGCATGGTGGCAAAAGCATTGCTTACGACATAGAAACTCAAAGGGAGTAAAAGTATGACCAGATAGAGAACCAGTGTGATGCGAAATGCGGACCACTCTTTTGGCATGGTGCCTCCTTGTAGTACATTGTGGTGTGGGGTTGTTTTGTTCATCGCTGTACCTTCATACCACCCAGGTCGTAACTGCGCGCAAGGTTTCCTCCAATGTAGTCAATGTCGGCACAGTAGGGCGCAGCGGAAGGGTTGGTGGTGACATTGAAGTCCTGCCCGTTGACACTGTAGACAATGGTAAAGCAGGTGACAAGGTCACAGGCTGCAGAGTGGTCTGCAGCGGTAAAGTCCTTTCCTGTAGCGGTATAGTAGTTTTTTGCATCGGTGATACAGACGTTCATGTTCGCAACGTCTGCAGAGAGTTTGGCGTCATCCCGTGTGACAGCAAGTCGACCGATGGCTATAGAGGCTAGTATGGCGATGATGAGGATCACAAAGATGAGCTCTATGACCGTCCATCCGGGACGCATCGGTTGTAGCGAAGTGGAAGCATGGGGTAAATACAGCAATGTGTCTCCTCCTTTCTGCACAGGATCATGAGATGCTATACTGCTTTCTTATGTACCAGTATATCTGTTTTCAATCAATATGGCAAGTCCTCGAAAAAGGTTTTATATTTTTCAAAGCTTATTCGGAGTAAAATCTTATTAGACCAGTTATTGAATTGGTACTATATTTTTACATAGGAGTTCATCATGACTAACATGAGACGCGGATTTACAATGATCGAATTGATCTTTGTTATCGTAATTATCGGTATTTTGGCGGCAGTTGCCATCCCAAAACTGGCAGCAACAAGAGATGATGCAAAAATCTCTAACATCATTGCAAACACAAGAACAGCACTGGGTGATATGACATCATATTATACTTCTCAAGGCTCAACTGTTTGGAGTTCAGCAAAGGTTGAAGACGTAACGAATGTACCATTGCAGAACTCAAGCTGTACAGCGGCGACAGGTACAGCAATTTCTGGAAGCTCTTTCTACCTTTGTACACAGGATAGTGGTACCGCGTGTATTAAGATAGATGTTAACGCGACAGATATTAATGTTACTACACAAGGTTCTGGAACTGCTATCTGTGATGGTGTAGCAAGTGATCCAGCTATTGCGGCGATTACATCAGGTTCAACCAAGTTGGGTGGACAAAGCGTAAAAAGATAGAGATTTATTTTCTGCAGAAGTATGCCTTTCTCGGTGAGAGAGGCATATTCTTTTATTCTTCTAAATATTTGAAAAAAATATCTTTTACTATACTTTTATCTAATATTCATAAAAATCTGTTACAATTATTACATATCAACAATAAGTAGGGGTACTATGCAATGGAGACTGCATACAGAAGAGCATTTACTATGATCGAATTAGTGTTCGTCATTGTCATTATAGGAATATTAGCGGCAGTTGCTTTGCCAAAATTGGCTGCAACACGTGATGATGCAAAAGTATCACAGCTTGCAGCCAATGCACGTACACTTTTGACTGATTTCCAAAGTTTTTATACAGCAAAAGGGGCATCAGAATGGCAAAGTGGTACGATTGGTGAGGTAACAGCGATACCATTACATACGAATTGCAATGCTGATGCAACAACCACGGCACAGATCAGTCCCACAACTTTCTCGTTATGTCACGACACGGTTGCATGTTTAACCTTTACAACCATCGATGAAGGTAATCTAACGGTTGCAGATGGATCAGATACAAGCGATCCAATCTGTGAGGCTGTAAAAGCTGTTCCGAGTATTGCCGCTTTAAGTAACAAGTCCTATCAGTTGGCGGGTCAGACGGTAGCAAGACGGTAGATGTCGAAAGCAGATAGTCATAGCAATATGTTGACACTGCGTGCATTCTACACAAATTTTATGCTATAATCTAAAAAGCTATATGCAGCTCAGCGAAAAAGCTGATATATAAATAAGGAAATAGACTATGAAACACGCTTCCCACAATGCCTTTACCATGATAGAATTGGTCTTTGTGATTGTGATTATAGGCATATTGTCTGCAATCGCACTGCCCAAGCTTGCCGCGACACGTGATGATGCTGTTATTACCAAAGCAAGAGCAACCATGTCATCTGTGCGAAGCTCTATCAGTATGGAGCGTCAGAAGCGTATATTGCGGGGCAACTTTAACTCCATCGGCGATTTGGGTGACAGTACATATGCATTCCGCTACTTTGACAACAACAGCTCCAACCCGGTTTTGGAGTATCCTGTCAAGAACTGTGTCGGTACCAGCCGAGAGTGTTGGAATCGAGACAGTGCAACACAGTATACATTTAGAGAGGGGCAGGGGACAGATGTTGTCTTTACACTCTCTAACAACAAGTTCGACTGTACTTCAAACTGCTCCAATTTTGAATAAGTGTTCTACTATACCGTAGCACTCCTATACTCCAGCGCACCCCTGTTAACATACCATACCGATGTGGTGTATGAGGAGGGGACTATTGTCATCGTACCCCTGAAAAATACGACAAAAGAAGCCGTTGTTCTCAAAAGAGCAGAAGTACCTGCATTCGAGACAGCTTCAATTGCAGCAAATAGCGGGAAACACTATGCCCCTGAGCAGATGCAGATTGCAAAGTTTATTGCGGAGTACTACTTTTCCTCTTTTTCCGAAGCCATTTCGCTGTTTTTGCCCTTTGGGCAAAAAATCGTTCAGCGTTCAGCGTTCAGCGTTCAGAATATTCCCACATTAAGTAAAACTCAGCAAGAAGCTTACGAACAACTTCTTCAAAAAGACAAAGCCCTCCTTTTTGGTGTCACGGGAGCGGGGAAGACAGAAATTTTTATTGCTCTGATGGCGAAAATGCTTGAAGAGGGTAAAACAACCATCTTTCTGATGCCGGAAATCTCTTTGACACCGCAGATGGAGAAGCGTTTGCGTGCCTATTTCGGGGATGCGGTGGCGATGTGGCACTCCAAGATCACCAAAAAGAAAAAAGAGCAGATACTTGAGGGCATCGAGTTGGGCAGGGTGCGCATTATTGCCGGGGCGCGTTCGGCGCTCTTTACGCCGATGCGTGATGTGGGGCTCATCATCGTTGACGAGGAGCATGACGACAGCTACAAAGCGCAGACCAGACCGCGTTACCATGCCAGAGATGTGGCAGTACTCATGGGGCAGAAGCTGAGAGCAAAGGTGGTGCTTGCCTCTGCAACCCCCTCTGCAACGAGCTACCATAAGTATGATGTGGTAAGACCACCCAAG
>JALTYW010000059.1 GCA_027046415.1 Sulfurovum sp. | reverse complement strand
CCATAGGCTTCCCGGTTCGGTTAGATTTTCATTTCTTCTTCCTTAAAGATCTTCCCTCCCCCCGAAAGTCTTCCCCCGCCGGGCCGGGAGACCTATGGCTACTTTCCCTTTTTTCAAACTCTTTTGTTATGATACACATTAAAAAGGGATATCATGCACATAGGATTTAGCGAAGAAGCGCAAGAGAGTTACTTCTTCTCCCAGCCACACCAGCCTTTCTTTCTCTTGGCATTTGTCAATGCACTTGTCACCATGCTCATTTTCATGCTCTCCTACAAAGGAGTCATGCATTTGGGTATCTCACCCACAACTTTTCACAGCTACAGCATGATCTACCTGCTCTTCACGCCGGCATTTACCGCATTTCTCTTTACTACCTTTCCAAGGTTTACTTCGACACCGCCGATTGAAAAAAAGACCTATATGCGAATCTTCAGCCTCTTTTACCTTGGGGCGATCCTCTTTGTACTCGGAAGCATTGTCTCCCCTTTGCTCTCTTATGGAGGCATGTTCTTGCTCTTTGCCGGACATGCTATGGTCTTTAAGACCCTGCGCAGCCTCTATACCTCTTCGCAGATGCCTGACAATCAGGATGTTTTCTGGATATACACCGCTATGGGATTTGGTGTGCTTTCGCACCTCATCTTCATCCTCTCATCTCTCTTTTATATGCCGGCACTTGGTCTTGCAACAGAAATAGGCATCTATCTCTACCTCTTTATGGTTGCCTTTACAGTCGCACAGCGCATGGTGCCATTCTTCTCACATGTAATGCACACCAAGAACATGAAACTGCTGCCGACGGTGTTTGTACTCCTGCTGCTGCATGTGCTTTTGGAGGGCATCTACACAAATGCTTCCTTTATTGTTGACCTGCTGCTGGCATTTGTCATTGGCAAAGAGATCATCTCATGGAAACTCCCCTTCCCCAACCCAAATCCGCTGCTATGGATACTGCACCTCTCACTCTTCTGGGTACCGGTAGCCTTGCTCTTTGGTGCCATGGCAAACCTCACACGTATGCTTACGGGTACAGGTTTTTTGCAGCTTGACATTCATGTGCTGATGCTCGGTTTTGTTTTCACCATACTCATCGGCTTTGGAACACGCGTGACACTGGGGCATTCAGGAAATATGATGCAGGCTGGCATGTGGGAGAAGGTACTCTTCAACTGGACGCAGGTAGTAGTTGTGATGCGTCTGTTTACCTCTATGGCAGCGGCGTTTGGCTGGAACTTCATCGTGCTTTTTGACGTCTCTGCCACTGTATGGATGGTGATGTTCATCCTTTGGGGCATCCGCTTCTTCCCGGTACTCATTAACGGAAAACAGCTGCATGATGCATAGACCGCTTTACATCACAGACCTCGACCACACCTTTCTGCGCTCCGACCTGAGCCTGAGTGACTTCAGCATCCGAACATGGAACCAAAAAGCGCAGGAAGCACTGATGGGTGTGGCAACAGCACGAAGCTTCAGCAAGTCAAAAGAGCTGCTCTCAAAACTGCATATCAATGCCCCGCTCATTCTGCTTGACGGTACTATCATCGTCACCGCAGAACGCAAACTGATCGACATGAAAACACTTGACAAAGAGACAGGAGATGCCGTGGTCGATGTGGGCTCTGCACACGGCATCGATCCTTTCATCATAGGAGTCAAAGACAACGACCTCAACGAAGCCTTTCTCTACCCGCGAAAACTCAACGACTACCAAAAAGAGGTACTCAAAGGCTACAAAGACGACCCGCGTATGCAGTTCAACCCGCACAACCGCACCATGGAGCAAAACCTTAAGATCGTCTATTTTGGCTACGAAGCGCAACTGCGTCCACTCTATGAGACCATCAAACAGACCTTTGGCAATATGGTAGAGGCAAAACTCTCACCCGAAAAGTACGGCGGCGGATGGTTTTTGACCATTTTGCACCCCGAGGGAGACAAATCACACGCGCTTGCCAAAGTCATCGACTATCTTGGCAAACATCCTGAGGATGTCACAGTCTTTGGCGATTCAGTCAATGATGTAGGGATGTTCTCTCTGGCAGGCACTTCGGTCGCCGTTGCCAATGCGCTCGATGAAGTCAAAGCGATAGCGGATGTGGTACTGCCTCACAGCAATGATGAGGATGCGGTGGCGCATTACCTTACTAACGCTACTTTAAGAGATTGATCAAAGTACCGTTCTTAAGCGTACGATAGATATCAAAATCGCTGTCAATGCTAATAATCTTATCGATCCTTTCACTTTGCGCAGCATACATTAGCGTAGCATCAGCAAGATCCATTGGAATATCGGTATATTTTTCCATCATTTCAATGATATGTGCAAGATGCTCTTCTTGCAGTGTATATATCTCCACTGCACCACGTTCAACCCACCGAAGAAAATCAAGCTGTACTTGGAGATTGAAATCAAGTATATGACTCACTTCCGTCAGGACAGGCCAAGTTGTAAGCAGTTTTCCACGATACGCTTTTAAAAAATGTAATACTTTACTATGATGTCTGTCTCGACGGTCAAAGAGTGCTATAAGCGGACCACTGTCAATGAGCGCTGTATTTCTCACGCAGTTTCTCCTTCACTCTCTCTTTATAGGTCTCGCTCAGATTTCCACTGCTGTTACTTTCATACCGCCCGAACAGATCTCTGCCAAGCTCATAGGGTGTTTTGCTTCTCTTTTCCGCTTTAGTCTGAAAAAAGAGTTTTAAAGCATCTTTGACAATATCTGTTTTGGTGCTCTCCGTCTCTTTTGCATAACGATTGAGCATTTTCTCCATCTCTTCAGGCAACCGTACTGCCAACATATGGACTCCTTAAAAGGTATCTTTTATCTGTATAACATATTGTATAACAAAGTACAGCGTATGTCAATACCTTAAAGTAATATATGCTTGCAAACAGCTATTGAATGGGATGCGCACACCCAATAAGCCCCCGTTTTGCCAACGTTTTGTGGATATTCGGGTTCCCCTCTTTGATCGCTTCAGCAATCTGCTCCTGTGCCCCTTTGGCATCCCAGATGACATCACCCTTTTGGCAACCCTCTACTCCAGACTTTGTGTAAAAAGCAATCTCTTTATCACTTGCCAGATGGGCTGATGTAGTTGCACCGGCAGGGATTTCAAAACGCTTTCCGTCAATAACTTTCATTTCTGTTTTATTTGCTGAGGGCTGTACCGTACTGCACCCTGAAACTGCCAATCCTGCCATAGCGATCATCCATAGTTGTTTCATCTTTTCTCCCTGTAAAGTGGTATGGTAATTATATCAACAATCATGAAAAAGTCTCAATAGCGGTTTATCAATGACATATTGAGCGTTTCAAGGCGTTCAGGTGTACCGATGTCATACCATGCACCCTCATACAGTTCTCCCGTTACCTTCCCCTCTCGCATTGCCTCTCTTAAAAGCGGTGCAAGTGCGCTTTTGCCGTACGGTACATTTTCGAAGAGTTTGGGAGAATAGTAGCCTATGCCTGAAAAGGTATATTGGGGATGGTTAACTGCTTTCTCTCCTTGCAATGCAAAGTCACCCTGTGGATTGTGTGCGGGGTTGGGTACGAGTATCAGGTGTGCCATCATCCCTTCTTTAAGTTTTAAAGAGGCATCGAAATCATAATCGGTCCATACATCACCGTTTACGACAAGAAAAGGGTCGCTCCCTTGCAAATACGGCAATGCCTTGACGATCCCTCCGGCACTCTCCAAACCTCCCTCTTCCTGTTCATCTGAATAAGTGATCTTCAGCCCCCACTCCGAGCCGTCACCAAGCGCTTCGGGAATCATATAGCCAAGATGGGCAATGTTGATCACCACCTCTTTAAACCCATAGTGTGCCAACTTTTCAAGATGCCACACGATCAGCGGTATGCCGCCTACCTTGAGCAGCGGTTTTGGCGTATGGTCTGTCAAGGGGCGCATACGTGTACCCAGTCCCGCGGCAAGGATCATCGCTTTCATCGTGTTATCTCCTCAAGCCATCTGCCAAATGCTTTTGTCTCTTCATACTTTTCTGAAGCCTCTAAAATATACTTCAATGTCAAGGGAATGTCGTTTAGATAACCGGGTTTGCCGTCTCTCAGTGCCAGTCTTGCAAAGATGCCCAGTATCTTGATATGCCGCTGAAGCCCCATGAAGTCAAACCATTTCATAAAGGTTGTATCATCCACATCCACCCCGCTGATATCTCTAAAATAGAGTGCCAGCCGTGTTACCTCCTCTTTGGGCAGTTCCACATAGGCATCTTTGAGCAAAGAGACAAGATCATAAGTGAGTGCCCCTACTCTTGCATCCTGAAAATCGATCACGACAATCTCATCGCTACAGTCAAACATCAG
>JALTYW010000058.1 GCA_027046415.1 Sulfurovum sp. | reverse complement strand
CATATTGGTTTTAAAGATAGCCCGTACCTCTTTTTGAATTTCACTCTTCATCGCTTCAAACTCTTTTTCCTGTGGTGTCATAATCTATTTCCTTTTTTTGTTTTCTTATATTTATCATAACACTGTTTTGTTAATGAAAATAGCATACAATGCCAAAAAAAGAAAAAAATCTATTTTCTACATGGGAGTTTTAGAGATGATGGACACTATACGGTGGATTATGCTTTTTTGTATGTTTTCAACGATGAGTGTATTTGCCAATTCTGCTGTGATTCAAAACTGGGAAAGCGTCAAAAAAGAGGGGCTTGTCTATGAGCGAAACAGTTCAAAGCCCTTTACGGGCATTGTGCGGTACGAATACCCCGGTGGAAAACGTTTCAAAGAAGAACCGGTTGTCAACGGTAAGCTTAACGGTCTGGTCACAACATGGTACAAGAGCGGACAGAAAGCCTCTGAGACCATGTATAAGAATGGTCAAAAAGAAGGAAAAGCGTTCACTTGGCATCATAACGGTATCAAAAACGTTGAAGTAATGTATGTACAGGGGCGTAAAGAGGGGATGGAGAAGAGCTGGTACAGTAACGGAAATCCAAAAAGGTATATCGAGTTTGTGCATGGAAAACGTGAGGGGAAGCTCCAGTTATGGTATAAAAGCGGTGAAAAACGTGCCTTGATGCACTTTAAGAACGGAAAATACCACGGTAAACGCATTACATGGTTTAAAAACGGCAAGGTAAGCAGTGAGGGGAACTACAAAGAGGGAAGTAAAGAGGGGTACTTCTGCACCTATTTTGAAGATGGACACAAAAGTCTGGAAGAGACCTATCGACATAACAGGCTTGAGGGGAAACGTACGGTCTGGTACCCTAACGGACAGAAAAAACATGAGCATTTCTTTTTACATGGTAAACCGGACGGCAAAGACACCGTATGGTTCAAAAACGGGCAGAAACAGCATGAGGTGGTGTTGAAAAACGGTAAAACCGTTCAGGAACTCCACTGGTACGAGGATGGCAGACAGATACGCTGATTAGCGCTCAAGGAGTGCTTTGAGCTGCTCTTCTGCCCGCGTATATCCGAGAGCGATCATCTCCTCCGCACGGTCAAACTCCAGTGTCCCGCAGGCGTTGCGCGGGATCTCTATGGTAAAGTCCGGCGGATAGGCAGCGAGCTTTTCCCGTGCAATGGTACTCTGCATGGCATCGAATGCCTGGTTGGCGATGTCATATACCCCAAAGTCTATCTCGGCAACGCTTCCTGCACTCTCTTTGAGATCATGGATAAAATGGCGTATCTTGTCGGTGAGGTCATGTGGTTTGCGCTCTTTTTTGGGCAGGCGTTTTGGGGTGACTTCATAGCGTTTTTCCACCTTTCCGCCAAGATTCACGGCAATGGTCAGGTCGGTGTTGTCATGAAATGTAGGTGCGATTGGTACCGGGTTGAGCACACCGCCGTCAATGAGCATTACCCCGTTGCGTTCGACCGGTGTAAAAAAGAGCGGCAGGGAGATGGATGCGCGGATGGCGTCAAAAAGCCTGCCGCTGTTGATCCACACCTCTTTCTCCCGTTGTATGTCCGAGGCAACGGCAGTGTAGCGGATGGGCAGTGTTTCGATGTGCTGGTCACCGACAAGCTCAACGAGTGTGTCAATGATCTTGTCACCTTTGATGAGCCCCGAACTCTCCCATGCAATGTCAAGCAGGGCGATGATATCCATCTTGTCGATGGCTTTGACCCAGCGCTCATACTCATCGAGTTTCCCCATGGCATAGACTCCGCCGATTAACGCTCCCATCGAAGAGCCCGAAACTGAGGCAATTTTAAAGCCGTGCTCTTCAAGCCAGCGTATGATGCCGATGTGTGCCAAACCCCTTGCACCGCCACTGCCCAGCACCAGTGATACAGTCCGTTTCTGTGACATGCCGATCCTTTTGTCTGTTTGGAAAATTATAGCAGAAATTGCTGTTTTGGGGTAAAAAGAGTAGTGAAGAGTAACCCCTCCCCTAAAAGAGGCTGTACTCCTCCTGTATAGTGTTTAGGATGCTTTTGTCGGCATTGTAGATAAAGGCGTAGTTGAAGTGGATGCTTTTGAGGATGTCACGTACCTCCTCTTCCGTTTCGAACCAGTGGGGATGGTCGATGCCCGGTACTTTGGTCTTTGGCGGAGTAAGGACGATGCTTTTGACCCACATGTTGGAGCGTTTGACATACTCACGCGCCTTTTCGATGTCAGGGAGGTTGTCGACAAAGATAGCGACCTTGTCACTCATGCCCGATTTGGTCGAGTTGAGCTTGTGGTCGATGAAAACGGACACAAAGTGCTTGGTGTACTTGACACGGTCAATGGAGTAGGGCAGCTCTTCGTTGTTGCAGAAGTCCACCACGCGCAGCAGATACTCCAGATGGAACGGTGCCATCTCCTTTTCCTGATAGACAAATCCGCCCACTTTGAAGGTAGTACGAAATAGGGTGTCCGAGATGGCATACCCCTCTACCTCTTTGTTCAGACGCGGCACATCGGGTTTGATCATCTGCATCAGGGTTTTGTCGGTTCCGACAAAGAGTACATCATCAGAGTTGAGGATCTGCTCAAAGGCTTTGCGCCAGTCATCCGCGATGAATGCGATGTTGCCTTTTTGGGTAAGGATCATCTTCAAAAAACTCATCTCATGCGGCAGCAGGTAGAAGAACTTTGCCTCTTTTTTGAGAATGACATAGCGTAGCAGTTTAAAGGCGGCAAGCTGGATGTTGGCAACTTTGATCCACGCGATCTCATCATCGTTTTTGACAATATCGTCACTGTCATAGACAATGGCATAGGCGCCGTTTTGCAGCGCTTTGTCTATTTCCTCCTGTGAAGAGGAGAAAAAGAGGTCGCCGTGATCGACCTTGGAGTGGTAAACGGTCGCACCTTCAACAGCCTGTACCTGCGGGGTATTGCTCAGTGTGCCTTCGGTGAGGTTTACGATATCTTCTATTTTCATTGTTATCCTATGGGTGTACCCGGTTTTTTGGGTTTTTCAGGACGGATCATGCACAGACCGTCTTCATCTTTGGCAGCAAGCAGCATGCCTTCGCTTGTGTGTCCCATCAGTTTGGCAGGCTTGAGGTTGGCGACCACACACACCTGAGTACCGAGCATATCTTCTGCGCTGTACCACTCTTTGATCCCTGCAACGATCTGGCGTGGTCTCTCCTCTCCAAGATCGACCTGAAGCAGAAGGAGCTTTTTGCTTTTTGGCACCTCTTCTGCTTTGACAACGGTACCGACTTTGAGGGATGTTTGGAAGAACTGGTCGATGCCGATTAGCGCAACCCCTTCCTCTTTTGACTCTTTTTTTGGTTTGCTCTCTTTTTTGGGTGCTTCTGCCTTGTCTTCCGGAACTGCTTGCTCAAGCAGCGGTGCTTCGATGCGCGGGAAGAGCGGTGGCGTCTTCTCTATGGTAAAGGTCTCAAGCAGCTGTTTCTCTTTGAACAGGCGTGTCCAGCTTGCATGGTCAATGGTGAAACCAAGCGCTGTGGCGATCTTGGGACAGGTTTGGGGCATGACAGGGTAGAGCATGACAGCCACTTTTGCCAAAATAGCGGCGATGAGTCCGTTGAGTGCCATTGCCTCTTCCTCTTTGCCCTCCTTCATGAGTGCCCACGGCTGATACTTGTCGATGGCTTTGTTGGCAACGGTCAGCGGACGCCACAGCTCTTCAAGGTAGCGGTGTATCTGCATCTCAAAGAGTAGCGGTTCGAGTTTTTCCAGTGATGCCTCGACTTCATCGAGTTCAGCCTGATAGTACTTGGCAACATTGGAGGAGTCAACTTTGCCTTCAAAGTATTTGCCGCTCATTCCTATAAGGCGGTTGAGCAGGTTGCCAAGGTCATTTCCAAGGTCGGAGTTGATGCGGTCTATGAGCGCTTTCTGGCTGAAGTCGCCGTCACCGCCGAAAGGTACTTCTCTGAGCATAAAGTAGCGGAAGTTGTCCAGTCCATAGGCATCTGCCACCTCTTTTGGGTTGACGACATTGCCTTTGGACTTGCTCATCTTCTCGCCGTCTCTTGTCCACCAGCCGTGTGCGGCGATGTGCTTTGGCAGTTCCATCCCGAGGCTCATAAGGAAAGCCGGCCAGTAGATGGCATGGAAACGGAGGATATCTTTGCCTATGAGGTGTACACGCGCAGGCCAGAAGTCCATATTTGCCTCATCGGTACCGTAACCCAGTGCCGTAACGTAGTTCATCAGCGCATCGAGCCAGACATACATAACATGTTTTGGGTCGTTGATCTCTTTGGGGAGCTTCACACCCCAGTCGAAACTGGTACGGGTAATGGAGAGGTCTTCGAGTCCCCCTTCGACAA
>JALTYW010000057.1 GCA_027046415.1 Sulfurovum sp. | reverse complement strand
CCGATACGACCGTAGCCTGGGCATACGGGCTTTTCCCTGACAAGAAAGGGGACTTCATCGACAAGAAGATGAGTGAATGTACCGGCAAAGAGCTGCTGCAGGAGCTGCTGTACCACTTTGGCATCGAGCCTGAGCAGATGCAGGCGTATGTCGATGAGTGTATTGTCATTCCGGCAATGATGCCCTACATCACCAGCCAGTTCATGCCAAGGCTCAAGGGTGACAGACCCGAAGTCATTCCTCAGGGCAGCCAAAACCTTGCCTTCCTCGGGCAGTTCTGTGAGATCGAGAATGACTGTGTCTTTACCGTTGAGTACTCTGTACGTTCTGCCATTATGGCAGTGTATGGATTGCTGAACCTTGAAAAGCCTGTACCGGAGATCTACCCGAGCCTGTATGATGTCCGTGTGCTGGCAACGGCAGTGAAGACCATGAAAACCGACGATGAGGGGATCTTTAAAAAGATCGCAGAGCATGTGATCAAAAAGAAGCTGGAAAATACGATTTTTGAGGATTTGGTCAAATAGAGAAATCTAAAAGGTCTCCACCATGTTGCAGAAACTGAAAAGTGCGTTGAAAAATGCCGCGAAGACACTCTATGTCATCTCTCCCATGCTACTTGCCGTTATTGGGCTGGTGGGGCTTTTTAAAACCTTTGTCACACCGCAGATGCTTCACACACTTTTTAACGGCTCTGCTTTGCATGATATGCTGATGGGGGTCGGTTTTGGCGGTGTGTCGGTAGGGCAGCCGTTTCTAAGCTACATCATTGGCGGTGAGCTGCTCGATGAGGGCGCCTCTTTTTACGGGGTAACGGCATTCATCCTCGCCTTTGTCACCCTTGGTGTGGTGCAGCTTCCTATGGAGTTCTCCATCTTCGGCTTCCGTTTTGCCCTTGTGCGCAACCTTTTAAGTCTTGTCTTCGCTTTTCTACTCTCCGTTACCATCACCGCAACACTCAGGCTCTTTGCATGAAAAAGAACAAAAGCGGACTGGTTATGCTTGGTATCGTTGTGGTGCTCTATGCCGTACTCTTTTTCTTCAACGCCGACAAAACCCTCACAGCGCTCAAAGAGAGTCTGGGTGTTTTGAAAATGATCATCCCCATTCTTGTGCTGGTGCTGATATTGACAGCGCTTCTAAATACGTTTATTGATGAAAAATCGATCTCCAGACATCTTGGTGATGAGAGCGGACTAAAAGGGTGGCTGTTGGCACTCATTGGTGGCATTCTCAGCCACGGCCCGGGGTATGTCTGGTACCCGATGCTGCAAAACCTCAGAGAACGCGGCGCCAAAGACGGACTGATAGGGGCGTTCATCTATGCAAGGGCAGTAAAGATCCCGTGGATACCGTTGATGATCGCCTACTTTGGCTGGACCTTTATCGTGGTCTATACGGTCTATGTGGTGCTTGGTGCATGGGTGCAGGGGGTATTGCTTGGGAAGTATATGAATTGTAATAGAAAGAAGGGAAGTTAGAAAAGATAAGTAAATCCCCGAAAGGTCGGGGAGAGGGTAGTGTGCTTACTCAGCAACTTCTACTTCAACTGGAGTAGATTCCCAGATGCCGTGTTTTGTACAGTATCCGTGTGCTACGAGGTTGAGTTTCTTCTTCATTGGTCTGATGTTGAAAGTTACTTCAGCGTGAGACTTTTCGTTTCCGAGTGTTCCCGGTACGAATGTTGCCATTGCAAGTTTAGTGTCACCGTCAAAGAGTGTGATAGACTCGATGTAGTGGTCGAAATCGTCCGGGTGAGTGTACTCTTGACCCATTTTAACGTTTACTGCGAGCATTTCACCTTTTTTTGCTTCACCTTGAACAGTGATGAATGGTGAGTGTCTGTCGATAAGGTCTTTTTTTGCTTCTCTTTCTACAGTGTCGATGTCTACATATTTGTTGATCTTTGGCATGGTTAATCCTTTTTAATTTGGTTTTGTGGAAGTATTATAACATAAAAAGTTAACAAATAGGAGTAAATATGTCTTAATTGTAAAAAAGTGCTTCCAAAGGTGACAGAGTATATTACAATGTGTCATGCTATAATACCAAAAATCAGGGAGGTGCAGCATCGAACTTTCAGCATGGTCCATAGCGGGTTCCTACCTTTTCCTGCTGCTTGGCGGCATATTGGTCTTTACGGCGCTGGGGCACATCATTTACCAGAAACGCTCTTCTACCAGCATGATCTCATGGATGCTCTTTATTATCTTTATGCCCTACATTGCGGCACCGCTCTATTTTCTCATTGGGATACGCAAACGGGATAACAAACATGCAAAAGAGCTGGTACAGTTTCCACATATTAAAGAATATGAAGAGTACCATATCAATCATACCGAGCATGCACTGGCAAACATTTTGATGAAAAATGGCATTCCCCCGGCAAGCAGTGCAAACAGCTTTGAGCTCATTACCAGTGATACCGATGCTTATGAAGCGATGATGCAGGAGATCAAGAAAGCGACCAAAAGCATCGAGATCGCTACCTATGTCTTTACCTTCGATGCAATGACAACAGCAATGGTAGAGGCGCTGACCCAAAAGGCGAAAGAGGGGGTAAAGGTACGCCTGATGTTAGATACTGTCGGATCATTCGGTGTCTACATCAACCAGCGGGGATTTAAAGCGTTAAGAAGTGCCGGCGGAGAGGTTGCCTTTTTTGTACCGATGCTCAAGTACCCTATGCAGAGTTACATTAACCTAAGAAACCACAGAAAGATCTACCTTTTTGACCAGTCCACACTGTTAAGCGGCGGTATGAACCTGAGCAATGAATATATGGGGCCAGATGACGGAAGCAAACGCTGGTATGATCTTCTCTACCGTCTTCAGGGACCTGCGGTACAGCATTTTCGTTCCATCTTCCGCAATGACTGGGAGTATGCGACGGGGGAGACAATTGAACCCAATACTCCTACCGTAAAGGCGTTTGAAGGGGAGAGTCTTGTGCAGGTTGTCCCCTCAGGGCCTGACATTGCCAAAGATGCACTCTACGAAGCGCTGCTCAATGCCATCTACAGTGCCAAAGAGCGCATCTGGATCGTAACCCCGTACTTTGTGCCCGATGAGAACATCACACAGGCATTGATCATCGCGCAGCATAAGGGGGTGGATGTGAAGCTCATCACGCCAAAACACTCAGACCACCTCTTTACAGACATTGTGCGCAGCCCCTACATGCGCGACCTCTACAGCAACGGGATCGATGTGGTGCTGTTTGAAGGGGAGATGCTGCATGCCAAGGTGATTTTGGTCGATACGCTTGGCGGTATGGTCGGTTCGCTCAACCTTGACAACCGAAGTCTGTTTCTCAACTATGAGGTTGTGACATTTGTCTACTCGCCGACATTCATCGAGGCGCTGGAGGGATGGATGAACACCCTGATGGAAACCTCTGTCCGAGGACTTGAGGCTCCTTCCAAAACACGTGAGGCTTTCGAAAATATCATGAAAGTCTTTGCACCGATGGTGTAGCTAATGTTTCTACCCCAACAGGTGCATCACAGCCACTGCCTGCGTGATGCGTTGCCAAATGTACCACTGCCGTTTTCGGTACTCTGCTGGAATGTCTACAAGAAAAACAGAGAAGATGCACGTTTTGCGGACTTTGTGCAGTCCCATCAGGCTGATCTGCTGCTGTTTCAGGAGGCTAACTTCAAAAACGGCGATGCCTGTAGGGTTGATGGCTACTCCTATGACGCAGCGGCAAACATCAGCTACAAAGAGAACAATTACGGTGTGCTTACCGCAAGCAGGGCAGTGGCGGAGGAGACAAAAGCCTACCTCTCCAAGCACCGTGAACTCTTCTTTGCAACACACAAAAGCCTGCTCATAAGCCGCTACAGACTGGAAAATGGTGAGACACTGCTGGTAGTCAATGTGCATGCGATCAATTTTCGTGAAGACCGTGCCTATGTGGAGGAGAAGTCGCGCATATTGAGATTTTTGGAAAACTACGACGGGGCGCTTCTCATCGCCGGTGATTTCAACGCATGGAGCCGATCACGCAGCAAACAGCTGCTGCAAACTGCCAAAAGACTGGGGATGAAGCGTGTTCCCTTTGGGAAAAGCGACCCTGTCAAATCGGTCTTTGGTAACCATTTGGACTTTATTTTTTACCGTAAACTGAAGCTGCTTGCGCATGAAGTTCCCGACGATGGGGGCATCTCCGACCATCGTCCACTCTTTGCAACATTTGATATAATATGAAATATTAAATCTTCTCTCAGTGTTTCTTCTGTCTGCCTCGGTACCCGCCACGGTGTCTGCTATGGCTAGTACCGCCGCGTTTTTTTCTTCTTTTTCACCTTTCAAGGTCAACATTTTTTCTTCTTTTTCTAACATTGCTTCTATAGCGTTGGTA
>JALTYW010000056.1 GCA_027046415.1 Sulfurovum sp. | reverse complement strand
TTTCCGTTCCGAAAAATTTTGATATATATGATTTTTTAGACTATGGACTGGCACAAAAACGCAACTATATTGTCAAAAAGGCTCACCCATGAACTACATCGCATACACCATAGGACCCATTTACGAGACGATACTTGCCAGCCTGAATGATGAGCAGAAGACAAAACGCCTGCAAGCCGGCAGTGCTTTCTTTTCAAATTTCATGTGTGAATTGCTGATCGCTATAAAAGATGACTTTACCGTACTTGTACCGCACACTGGCGGAGATGCACTCTCAAAAGGCGGGAACATGGGAGTCTTTCATGACCGGTTTATTGCCATCAGCCCAAAGCTTGAAGAGGAAATACGGGAGATTTTTGCCAAACGCCTCAAAGAGGTGCAGCATCTTATTGCCAAAGAGATAGGAGATCTCTCCTTGTCGGCTTACTTTGATGAAGCCATGCAAAACCATCTTGTTGTGGCTTCCAATGAAGCCTTGAAGGCTGTGGATAAGAATGTAATCTTTGCTTTGAACAAGCTTCTTGATGCGCAGGAGCTTCAACGCCGATTCTCCCTCAAAACACTGGAGGAAGAGAAACATCCAATACTGTGCTATCAGAAAAAACATATCGAAACCTCACGGGTCAAAACTATCGAGGCGATCTCCAAAGAGGTCGGCATGCCGTACTATGCGGTGGTGACTGCCGATGGTGACAAGATGGGACAGAAGATCAAAAGCCTGGCAACAGAAAATGTAACAGGCATCCGCCCGCTCTCTGAAGCACTCTACCGCTTCTTTACAGCAAAAGAAGAGGATGGTGACCTTTATGATCTGACCACAGACACGTATGGCGGCATTCTCATCTATGCCGGAGGGGATGACATTTTGGCGCTGCTTCCGGTCAAGAAGGAAGACAACACAGTATTGGACTACATCCAAACACTGGACAAACGCTTTAAGAAACATGTGGGAGATGATGTCAGCCTCAGCTTCGGCGTGAACATTGCCTACTACAAATATCCGCTGCGTGATGCTGTCAATGAAGCCTTCGATCTGCTCGACAATGCAAAGTCACATGCACCAAACAGTGTGTCGGTCAAACTCACCAAGCATTCCGGACAGTGGTTTAAGATGATACAGGCACTCTCATCGGATGCCTACACAAAGTGGTATGCGCTTGTAGAGGGAGTGCTAAATGAGACGCTGGCGCTGCCGCACGCTTTCCACCATTCGGTTGAACGCTATAAAGCAGCTATTTGCAAAACCTATGAAGATGAGCTTGGAAGTGTTGCGGCACTTTTTGACATGGTATTTGCAGATGAGCGCAAACAAGAAGAGAAAGAGGGTATCAAAAAAGCGTGTGAACTCTTCGATGCCTTCCGTCCCAAAGACGATGCATCGTTCGATGCACTCTTCTCTGCGCTTGCAATTATCAAATTCTTACGGGAGGATAGAAAATGAGATATCTTGTAACATTTAAGCCGCTTGGCTACTTCTTTTTCGGAAATGAGCGGACGTTCAGCGAAGACTATGTTGCCAAATCGGCCTATTTCCCGCAAAATACGCAGCTGCTTGGTGCACTCAGACGTTTCCTCGCTGAAGAGGCGGGGTTGTTGAAGGTACACTGTAACGGATGTTACCCAAATCCAAAAGATAGGGCAGATTACCGACGTTTGGCAGGTACTGCAACAACAGAGAGCTTTGAAAACGATGACAATCTTGGTGCCATAAGCTATCTCTCTTCTATGTTTCTTGTCAATGAAAAGAGAGATGATGCACTCTTTCGCATTCCTTTTGATGTGGAAGTGAATAAAGAAAACGTACGCCGATACACGCTTGCAAACGTTGGCAGCATCTATACGTTTATTGACTATGATGCCAAAAACGCATCGGAACCTTTTCTTGGAGGAGAGGCTTTTTGGGAAGCGTACCTTTCTGGCGCAGAGATAAAGAGGGATTCGCTACAACCGTTTGTCTATGCAAAAGACAAAAAGGAACAGACAGAAGAGGGCATTTTTGTACCTCATGCACAGGTAGGAATAGGGCTCGATCGCAAACAGGTCATCGAGAAGATGTTTTACCGTAAAGAGGACTTCACCCTTGCCAAAGGGTGGCAATTTGCCTGTGTGGTTGAGTTTGATGATACCATAATGAAGTTCCCTAAAAAAGGCATGATACAGATAGGTGCGGAAGGATCAATGTTTGTACTTGAATCTTTTGTGTTGGAAGAAGAGGGTGTTGTTTCCCATCCGGTAGTTTCTGCCCTTGGCAGCACACCAAAAGCGAGCAATACCCATGTCTGCATCTCTGATGTGATGGTCTCACACACTGATGCGCTGCAAAGTGAATTTTCGCTCATACCTTACGAGCACAAAATGGCAACCCTTATTGCGCCAAAGGGCAAGTACCAGAAGAAGAGTGACGCCAAGCGGCTTGTGCCAAGGGGCTCTGTGTTTTATTACCGTGCAGCCAAAGAGAGTACCGCCACATCAGCGCCAGGTGCCTATGCGAAGATGGGCTATAACCAATTTATCACATTCAACAGATAGGAGCAACATATTATGTATAAAAACAGAGCATATATCATTAGAACAAAGACAAATCTTCATGTAGGAAGCGCCGACAGCGGTTTTGGCATCATCGACAAAGAGGTACAGCGTGACAGCATCAGCAATCTGCCCGTCATCAACGGCAGCAGTCTTAAAGGGGCTGTACGTGATCACTTTAGAGAAGAACTTGCTTCTACCAATGATCTGCCAATAGGTGATGATCGTGTCAAACCTTTTACCTTCCGTGTCATTTTTGGTGATGATGAGGATGAAAAAAAACTTGATGATGAAGATAAAAAGAGTTATGACAAGCTGCCCAAACAGGGTTTGGTGAAGTTCATCGATGCGCGCCTGCTCTTTTTGCCGCTTCGAAGCAACAAGCGTCCCTACTACCATGTCACGTCATTGTCGACACTCAAAGAGGCACAGGCGCAGCTGCGTGACATGGGCATAGATCTCTCCTTGGGGCTCGAAAATCTGCCTGAAAACAAAAGTGTTGTGATTGACAAGGCATCTGCACAGGTAGAAGATGTTGTCTGTGAAGCGTTCGATGCGGATGTTTCTGCACTCAAAAGCCTCTTTGGTATCGAACATCTGGCGGTATTTAACGATGAGGACTTCAATGAAGCGCTTGAAGGGCTTCCTTTCATCGCCAGAAACAGCCTCAAAAACGGAAAAAGTGAAAACCTTTGGTATGAAGAGGTTGTACCGCGGGAATCGGTATTTTTGAGTATCTTGAGCTACTATGACAACTTTGACACAAGCCGTGTTAACAGTAAGGGCAAAACAGACAAAGACCGTTTTGAAAATGCGTTCACGCTTTTTGAGAGCAAAGTACTCAAAGACCATATCCAGATAGGTGCCAATGCATCCATAGGCTATGGTATCTGTACATTTTCAAAACTGGGAGAGGCACAATGAACAAGAACACGATCGATAAACTCATTCCTGATGCTATAAAAGAACTAAAAACGCTAGAGAAGAGTGGGAAGATAGAGAAGGTTTACAACGGTTACCTGGCATCGTTTGGTCCTACGGTGATTACAAGCGGGTTAAAAAAAACAGTGACCATTTATGCCGACAAAGCCTCCTCCAACGTCAAACGACGCAGGGTAACGCAGATCATGTTCGATCTTATCGGTGAAGATATGGACAGCTATGTTGCCCAAAAAGGCAATGAGAAAGACTATGCGTTCAAGCAGAGACTGCTTGAAGCCAACATCGCCTGCAAACTTGCCATCCGTACCTTTGTGTTGCGTGAGGAGTAGGGTATGGCGTTTTATTATCTCAATAAAGTTTCCAAGGACTTAGACAAAAAGGCACTGGAGGCATTTTGTAGGAAATATGGGAAACTGAAGTTTGTAGGAGATATTCGCGATGACAAGCGTCATATAGGATATAGCAGCACTATAGCTTCTTTTCATGCTATGGAGGATCAAGATGCATTTGAGACTGCTTGTAAGCAGAAAGGTATAAAGCCCATATTGAAGCAAGATGCAAAAACAAACTCCAGCCAAAAAACACAGCACAAAAACAATCATAACAAAACAGGGCATAGACAAAATAATGGGCAGGACAATCGTAAAAAAGCAACGATTGCCAACCCCTCTTTTTATTTCTACAAAGATGATGCATACGGGAGAGATATTACCGATTTTGTACTCAAACAAAACCATGCCAAACTCTTTGGCATAGCGGGGGCAGAGGGATTTTCTTTGACAACGGTCTATCCGGGCTTGTTGGTAGGAAGCGGCTACACGCACCCCAAACTCAAGTCAAACGATGAGGATTTTCAGCTGGGCTTTTTCTTTGACCATACCACGGGTCTGCCGCTTATTAGCGGCAGCACCATTAAAGGGGTACTTAGA
>JALTYW010000055.1 GCA_027046415.1 Sulfurovum sp. | reverse complement strand
TTCTCATCTTCGGCAAGTGCACAGGTCTTGAACATAAAGCCAAACTTCATCACAAGATCCATGATTTTTCGGTGTCGAAGTAGGAAGAAGAAGCCTCGCTTGAACCAAGCGATACCATACTTGTCGGCAATATCGGCACGCACCTCTTCGATGACCATATCGGTTGCCAGTGAGTTTGGACAGACATCGACACAGTTGGTACACAAAAAACAGCTTTCAAAGATATCTTTGGCATTTTTATCCAGCGGCAGATGCCCTCTTTGGTATGCACCCAGCAGGTCTATAAATCCACGCGGAGAGGTAGTCTCATCGGGATTGACCTGATGGATGGTACATACAGGGATACACTTTCCGCACTTGATACAGGCGTCGCTGGTTTCGGAAAAATTGAAGATCTCTTCTGCTTTTTTGCTCATATTTCCTCTTCATTTCTATATTTATCGGTGCTGTAAGGGTACAGCACCCTACGGGTTGTATGCTTGTGTAGGGTGTTGTGTCCTCACAACACCAAAACGTTAAACGGTTTTTGAAAAACTCTTCTTGTTTCCCGCATATTGATGCATATAGGCATCAAACGGCATAGCGATGTTTCTGATCAGCAGGGTACCGGTAGGACTGACGGTGATCTTTTCATCGCTTATGGTTACCAAATCGGCATCGACAAACTCCTGCAGAGCTTCCAGTGCATCGGCAAAGTAGGCTTTGAAGTCAATACCATGCTCCTTTTCAACCCGTGCAATGTCAATGGCGAAGTTTGCCATCAGCTCCATGATGACCGCTTTGCGCAGGTAGTCATCGTCACTGAGAGAGACACCGCGTTCAAACGGCAGTTTGCCCGCATCGATTGCTGCTTCATAGGCTTTCATATCTTTGGTATTTTGTGCATAGTAGCGGCTTCCCTCACCGATACTTGTCAGTCCGATACCGATGAGGTTGGCACCGCCTTTGGTGGTGTAGCCCTGAAAATTTCTGTGCAGCTCACCCTTTTCGATAGCGCCAAAGAGCTCATCTTCGGGTTTGGCAAAATGATCCATACCTACCATCTTATAGCCATTGTTTTCAAAAAAGTCAATGGTATATTGAAAAATCTGCAACTTTACATCGGGGCTTGGCAGGGTGGTTTCGTCAAATTTTCGCATGGTTTTTTTAAGCCACGGCACATGGGCATAGTTAAATACCGCCAGCCTGTCCGGAGCAAGCGAAAAGGCTTTTTCAAGGGTTGCTTTAAAGCTCTCAAAGGTCTGATAGGGCAGTCCGTAGATAAGATCGATATTGATCGACCCAATGCCGTACCGGCGTGCCAGATCGACTGCAGCTTTGGTCAGGTCGTAGGGCTGTATACGGTGGATCTCCTGCTGTACCTTTGGGTCAAAGTCCTGTACCCCGAAACTGATACGATTAAAGCCGTGCTTGGCAAAGACTTTCATCTGCTCTTCATTGAAAAAGCGCGGATCGATCTCACAGCTGATCTCTGCATCACTGCTCCAGTTTGGGAACTTTGACTTGATGTAGCTTATGATCTCATCGAGCTCAAAGGCTTTGTAGAAAGTAGGCGTTCCGCCCCCGAAGTGAAACTGTATCACTTCACGGGTCGTATCGAGGTGACTTGCCAAGATATCGATCTCTTTTTTGAGATACTCTACATACTGGCTGAGCTTCTCCTCTTTGGAGGTAAAGACGACATTACACCCGCAGAAGTAACAGGCACTCCGGCAAAAGGGCAGGTGTACATAGAGTGAGAGTTTCTCTTTGCCTGACTTGAGAAAGCGGATATATTCATCATATGTGAAATCCTCACTGAACTCCAGTGCGGTAGGGTAGGAGGTGTATCGGGGTCCCGGTTTGGAGTATTTGCTGAATTTTTCTAAATCGATGGTGCTCATGGTTTTCCTTCGGAAAAAATGAGGAATGAGGAATGAGGAATGAGGAATGAAGGTATGCTTTACTGCCGTAAAGCTATCTTTCAATAACCCATAAACTCTTCTATCATCCCAGATTAAAGATAAAAGCATTGCGACGCAATGCATACAATAAAGTCTTAACGCTTAGCACTGAACGCTGAACGCTTGGCTGGATTAGCGGTGCTGATCCAGCCATACCATAATCCCTTTCTGCGCATGCAGGCGGTTCTCAGCTTCAGTGAAGATAACATCAGCATGCTTCTCAAAGGTCTCTTCGCTGACTTCGTAGTCTCTGTAGGCAGGCAGGCAGTGCAGGAAGATGGCATCGGGTTTGGCATGTGCCATCATCGCCTCATCGACCATATATCCCTCAAAGGCTTTAAGGCGGATCTCTTTCTCATCCTCCTGTCCCATGCTGACCCAAGTGTCGGTGGTGACCACATCACACCCTTTGACTGCTTCAACAGGATCGTTGCCAAAGATGAGCGTAGCGCCGCTCTCTTTTGCAAAGGCTTGGGCTTGGGATACTACCTTTGGATCACACTCATACCCTTTGGGGGTGGCGATACGCAGTTCAAACCCGAGCTTGCTTGCGAGCATCAGCCATGAGTGTGCCATATTGTTGCCATCGCCTACATAGGCACAGACAGGGTTGTCTGCTTTGCCAAACTCCATCATAGTCAGGTAATCTGTCATCAGCTGTACAGGGTGATAGCTGTCTGTCAGACCGTTGATGACAGGTACTTTGGAGTAGGCGGCAAACTCTTCGAGCTTGCTCTGCTCAAAGGTACGGATCATTACCATGTCAACCATACGGCTAATGACACGTGCGGTATCTTTCATGGGTTCACCGCGTCCAAGCTGGATGTCATTGGCAGACAGGAAGAGCCCTACACCGCCAAGCTGATAGATCCCTGTTTCAAAGCTCACACGGGTACGCGTTGAGCTTTTTTCAAAGATCATTCCTAGTGTCTGGCGCTCCATATAGGGAACAAACTCTTTGCGTTTGGTCTGTGCCTTGATCTTGACTGCAAGGTCAATCATCTCCAGCAGTTCCTCTTTGGAAAAATCTGCCAGCGTTAAAAAGTGTCTCATCGGACTGTCCTTATACATTACATAGGCAATGTAAAATTTTGAAGAGATTATTTTACCATAGTTGTGCTTGCTCCGATTTGAAGCCGTTTTTATTGGAGTCGGAGGCTTTAGCCCCGCTAAAGTTATAGAACGTTTAGCCGAAGCTAAAGCAATCAGTTCCAAGGAGAGCCAATGTTCGCATCAGCAAAAGTATGAATAATCCCTTAACCCTTAACCCTTTTTACTTTCACACCAAGTTCTGTAGCGATCGTATAGGCGATGAGACGGGCTATTGTTTTGAGTCTTGGCTGTAGCCAGTGAGTCTGTTTGGGGCATGTAATCTCCCCCAGTTCCAGTACCAAAAACTTTGGAGCAAAGATAGTGCGATAAGCATAATATTCTTTTAAGTTGTCGGTAAAGTTATCTGCATGCCAGACAAAAGGAAAGTAGGGTTTGTAGATCGCTTTCCAGTGTTGTGCAAAAGTACGCGAGGCATTGTTGTCCGGATAGCCGATGGAGGCTCCTGAGTGACAACGGTGTTTTGCAGAGTCAAAGTGAATGGCAACAGCGATCTTCGCACGTACAGGCAGGGTATCGGCAGGCACACGCTTTACATCGATCCCCCATTTTTTGAGTTGTGCAGCTGTCATGTCTGCAACTTTGATATTCCACACCACCTCTTTGTAATTTTTGCAGACTGCACCGGTATTGCCGCAGGTACGCCCTTCATGTCCTGCCTGTATGACTACAGAGACAGGTGCTTTCAGGCTTTGGTAGAGGATAAAGCCAATGAGCAGCAAGATAAGTATGGCAAAAAAAGCGGCGGTTTTGTTTTTGAGGTTCATGATGTGGATTATAGCAAAAAGCGTATTTGTCAAACCGGTAAAAAATTGACAAAATAAAATAAACATAGTATTATACATATAATTATACATCAAATAGTAAGGATATAGTCATGGTAGCCTATACAAGAGACGAGATTATCTCTGCAACAGATTTGGCACGTAATGTTTCGGGTACATTGAATAGCATTATAAAAAAGACAAAAGAGAAAATAGCCATATCCAAAAACAACAGGCTTGAAGCAGTCATAATCGATATCGAAGAGTATGAACGTTTGAAAGAAGCGTATGAACTTATGGAGCATATTGAGATAGGAAAGATAGTAGAAGAGAGATCCAAAACACCGCAAAGCGAATATCTCTCTATGGAGGAACTGGCAGAAAAATTGGAGATAGATACGGATGCACTATGAGGTGATTTTGCACCCAGATCTCTACAGCGATCTTAAAAAGCTTTCTAAGATGCAGCAGACACTGGTTTTCAAACAGTTCAAAAAACTTCAAGTATCTCCAGAACTTGGAGATTTCCTTGGAAACAAGGCTGGGTATGATTTGAGTGGATTTAGAAAACTCTATGTCGACAAGAAAAAGATACGCATCGTCTATCGCATTGTGGAAGAGAAGATAGTAGTT
>JALTYW010000054.1 GCA_027046415.1 Sulfurovum sp. | reverse complement strand
CGTGCAATGCGGGTCACCCCGCAGGGTGTTACAATCTTGGCAACATTTACTATTTTGGAAAGGGAATCCCCAAAGATATTGTGATGGCACAAAAAGTGTATGATGCCGGATGCAGTATAGGCAGTGCGAATGCCTGTTTGAACCTTGGTATCATCTATGCGACAGGAGACGGTGTGAAAGCGGACAACCAGCAGGCGAAGCGCTATTTTGATGCTGCATGCAGACATGGCAATCCCAAAGGGTGTGATTATGCCAAGCGTGTTATGGCGAAAGGCAGCTGAGGCACAATAGTACATGGATAATAACGCTTAATGATATGGAGAATATGTTGCAGAAAAATGATAGATTATTTCAGGAAATTGGTTTACAGACAATTTTATAGCCGAGCCCTTTTACGTTTTCAATGACTGCATTATCAAGAGACTTTTTCAGACGTGAGATCTGTGTACGCAGCATGGAAGTTTCTTTTGCTTCGCCCCAGACATCCATACAAAGCTGCTCTGAAGAGACTGTGATGTTGGGCTGTTTACAGAGGGTATGAAGAATGGTCAGTGGTTTTGTGCCAAGTGTGACTTCTGCATCACCGTTAAAGAGACGTTTTTTTTGCATATCGAATATCAAAGTGTCTGTAACATGCACGAGGTGACTATCTTTGGATGTATCTTTCACCTTGTCTTTTTCAATACGTGAAAGAATGATTTTTAAGGAGGCGATGATACGCTGCTCTTCATAGGGTTTCATCATGTATCCGTATGTATTGGAGTCCATGGCATACTCAAGCATTTCGTTTTCTGCATATGCGGTTAAAAATACAATTGCAGTATCGGGAGTTTTGTGTTTCAACTGCAGTGCCACTTCACTGCCACTGATGTTATCCTTTAGCATGATGTCCATTAACACGAGATCTGGAGCAAGAGGGGGAACTTCCCTAATTGCGGAAGCACCGGAATTGATGACTGCAAGTACGAGGAAACCGTTTGTCTCAAGCAGACGTTTGAGGTATTCCGCGGCAATGAGTTCATCTTCAACAATCACGATCTTATGCATTGAGTATCCTTAGTGTATAGTTCAATCCATCTCTGTAGCGGATATCGAGCTCTCCGTCTATCTGTCTGGCACTGAGCTGAATAAGTTTGATGCCTAGTCCTTGTGCCTTTTGTACCTCTTCTGCCGCATGACGGTTGATACCGTTGTCACAGTAGCTAAAGAGATAGCCGTCGGTGATGCGCTGTAGAGATATGGTAATGACAAGCTCTGCAGGGGTGACGGCATACTTGAGTGTATTGGAGAGCATCTCGTTGAGCATTAGTCCGTACTGCACCATTGTGTTTAGCGGAAAAGTCAGTGATCTGTCTACTTTGATATCAAGATGGTACTTCTCTTTGCCGCTGTAGGCTTTTGAAAGAAGCCCCTCCAGACGTACGATGTACTCGTAGAAATTGATCTCATCGAAACTCTCCTGCTTGTAAAGCATCTCGTGTACTGCGGCAATGGACTCGATGCGGGTCTTGCTTTTGATAAGATGTACTTTTGTCTCATCTGGCACTTCGAGTGCCTGAAGCCCCAGCATCGCTGCGGTAACATTGAGATTGTTCTTGACCCGATGGTGCACCTCCTGTAGCAGAATGTCCTTTTGTCGGTTGGAGTGAGTGAGCTTTTTGAGGTTGGTGTCAATGGCAAGATGGTAGAAAATACCAAAGAACATGGTAAGCATGGAGACAAAGGCGATGTTGATAAGTGCTTTTGTATTGTTCAAAATAGGAGCATCCGGATTGACGGAGTAGACATACTTCAGCATGAAGACTAGAAGCATAAAGATGAAAATATTGGCTATAAGCGCTTTTTTCAGCGGTAGCAGAAAAAAGACAGCCAATGGGATGAGTATGACATAGACAATTACCATATTTCCAAAGTGGTTGAAGTAGATTAAAATATAGAGCGGAATAATGGCAATGAAGATGATAAGGTAGCTTGCCAGATTCTTAAGCCCTTTGAAATGAAGAAGCCAATAGCTTAAAAGTGTGCAAAGAAGCCCCGAACCGTTGATGGAGGCATTGAAGAGGTTGTCAAAATAGAGGTCGCGTATGACAGCGAGTGTAAAGATGACAATAAAGCTGACATGGAATCCATACAGCAGAATCTCATGATGGTTCATACGCTTGTAGGGAAAGTATCTGTACAGCATGACTACTCTCCCTTTTTGTTTCTCCAATACCAGTTAAACTGCATCTACAGAACAGAATATGGTTTTATTGTAGCGAAAAATGACGTAAAAACAAATATAGTTTTTGCTTCAGAAGGGAGGTGTGTTTACTTCGCTTGAGCGATCAACACACCCTCAAGCAGTTTGTCAATGTCCCCATCGAGGATGGCATCGACATTGGTAAATGCCTGATTGCTTCGGGTATCTTTGACTTGCTGGTAGGGTTGCAGGACATAGGAGCGGATCTGGTGCCCCCAGCCGATCTCACTCTTTTCTACCCCGTCGATCTCCGCCTGTTTTTTCTCCATCTCATACTCATAAAGACGAGATTTGAGCATCTTCATCGCTGAAGCTTTGTTTTTGTGCTGGCTTCTGTCATTTTGGCACTGTACTACAATACCGGTAGGAATGTGGGTTATACGGATGGCTGAGTCGGTGGTGTTGACGTGCTGCCCTCCTGCACCGCTTGAGCGGTAGGTGTCGATACGGATATCTTTCTCCTCTATTTCGATGTCGATATCATCATCGATCTCCGGCGAGACCATGACCGAAGTAAATGAGGTGTGGCGTTTGGCATTTGAGTCAAAGGGGCTGATACGTACCAGCCGGTGGATGCCGTTTTCAACTTTAAGGTAGCCATAGGCATTCTCTCCTTTGATGATAAAACTGACATCTTTGATGCCAGCTTCTTCTCCGGGCTGATAGTCAAGTACTTCGGTTTTGAAGCCATGGCGTTCTGCCCACCGCAGGTACATGCGGTAGAGCATGCTTGCCCAGTCCTGACTCTCCGTACCGCCCGCACCCGGATGGATGGAAACAATAGCATTGTTGCCGTCATGTTCGCCGCTGAGCATCATCTGTACCTCAAGCGCTTTGATGTGCTCTTCGAGACTTTCGGCATCTTCAAAGAGCATCTCCAATGTCTCCTCATCCTTCTCTGCTTTGGCAAGTTCAAAGTACTCTTTGGCATCATTGAGCGCATCGTTGGCACTGTTGTAGGTCTCGAGTATACGCTCGGTACGTGTCTTCTCCTGAGAGATCTTCCCCGCATTGGCAGCATCGTTCCAGAAGTTGGGGTCCTGCTGCATCTGTTCTATCTCATCAAGCCGTTTTTGCAGAGCGTCAGGTTTGACGATATTGGTGATGTTCTCCATCTTTGTCGTAAGTGCTTTTAGCAGTTCGCTGTATTCGTAGGCATCCACGTGAAAAAGTTCCTTTTTCAAGTGAGGAGGTAGGAAGTAGGAGGTAGGAGTGTATGTTTGTTGAGATATTGATAAAAAAAGCAATGCAGATGCATTGCATACACACATTCCTAATTCCTAATTCCTAATTCCTCATGTAATTTTGGTATGATTTTACCAAAAAGTAGCAAAGCAGAGGGTTAGCAATGGTCATCGCACGCACGATAGAAGAGCTGCAAAAAGCAAAAGAGGGCTTAGAGGGAAGCATTGGTTTTGTCCCAACCATGGGTGCATTGCATCAAGGGCATCTTTCGTTGATCCAAAAAGCACGCCAAGAGAACGAGCGTCTCATTGTCTCTGTCTTTGTCAACCCGACACAGTTTCTTGAAGGCGAGGATCTCGATGCTTACCCCAGACGTGAAGCGGCAGATATTCAGATTTGTGAGCGCGCGGGGGTGGATATTTTGTTTATGCCTACTATTGATCAGATGTATGAACCCGATGAACTTTGTATCGGCGCACCGGCTATTCGCGGATACATTCTTGAAGGAGAGAAACGTCCGGGGCATTTTGACGGGATGCTTCAGGTAGTGATGAAGCTGCTCAATCTCTCATCTGCGACCCGTGCCTACTTTGGCAAAAAGGATGCCCAGCAGCTTGCACTGGTGATGCAGATGGTACGCAACTATTTCATGCCCGTAGAGATCGTGCCGTGCGAGATCGTACGTGATGAGAAGGGGCTGGCACTCAGTTCACGCAATGCCTACATGAATGCAGAGGAGAAGCGCCGTGCACTCTGCCTCTCTCGCTCTCTCAAAAGGGCAACCAAGATGGTTATGTCTGGTGAGCTTGATGCTGAAACGATCAAAGCGGAGATGTATAAGGTACTTCAGGAGGCTGACCGTGTAGAGTATGTCGCCATTGTCAGCCGTGATTTCAAACGGCTTGAACGTGTCGAGATAGGCAATACGATCATCCTTGTCGCCGCATGGGTGGGGAAGCCGAGGCTGATTGACAATATTTGGATATAGACCGACTCTCTCAAGCTCTTTTTGCTATTATAGAGGATCTTGCAGGATGAATGGAGGGTACGATGTGGTTGC
>JALTYW010000053.1 GCA_027046415.1 Sulfurovum sp. | reverse complement strand
ATATTTTGCAGCATCCTGGAAAGACTTGACAGTCGGCTTGATGAAGTTACCCTCTTTGTTTTCTACCTGTGCTGCAGGCAAACCAAGCTTGATTTTGTAAGAGTATTCAATATATCCGATGGAGTTTTTGATCTGCTGAATGTTGGCAGAGACACCGGAGTTTGATTTACCCGCGACCACTTTTGCCGCTTTCCATTTTGGCTTTTTGCTCACTTTGAATGCTGGATCGACCTTGTTCAAAAAGTATGTAAAGTTAAATGTCGTACCGGATTTGTCTGCTCTGACACAAGTGGTGATAGGTGCGTGTGGCAGTTTAAGCCCTGCATTGTCTTTGGCAATGGCTGCATCATCCCAAAACTTCGCTTTTCCGCTAAAGATCGCATCGATCGCTGCACGTGAGAGCTTCAGTTCACCGTCTTTGACACCGTCGATGTTGTAGGCAAGCACAATAGACCCTACCACTGAAGGGAACATATAGAGCTTCTCTTTTGCCAGTTTTTTGGCTTTCAAAGGCTTGTCGGAACCGCCAAAGTCAACCATACGCTTGGAGATAGACTTGATCCCGTCACCGGAACCTGTCGGAGTATAGTTTACTTTTTTGCCTGTTGCATCAAAATATCCTGCTGTCCATGCTTTATATACCGGTCCGGGGAATGAAGCACCTCTACCTTTGATATCACTTGCATTGGCTGCTGTCAACGCTACCGATGCCGCTACCGCAGCAGTTACGATTTTTTTGAATGTCATATATTTTCCTTCAAAATGATGTGTCCCTTACTCGGGCTGATGAAAGTATAGAATAACTTGGAAACAATTCGGTTACAAACTATACCAATTTATACCCCACGCCCCATACCGGAACGATATACTCTTTCTCCCCGCTTGGATCGATCTTCTTCTTCAGACGGTTCATTGCCACATTGATGGTTTTGTCGTGGAAACTGGCACTGTCATCTCCCCACACCTCATCACGCAGAAAATCACGGTCTAAGGGCTGGTGCGGATTTTTCACAAACGTGTAAAGCAGCCTGAACTCCAGATTGGTCAGCTCGACAGGATTTCCCTCTATTGTCAAAAGATGCTGTTTTGTATCGAGTACCATATCGCGGTACTTGACCCTGTCGCTCTTGCGCACACCAGAACGTCTAAGCAGCGCATCAATACGCAACAGCAGCTCTTTTGGATTGAAGGGTTTGGTCATGTAGTCATCACCACCGGAGGTAAAGCCTTCTTCAAGGTCTTTTCCCTGATCCATCGCAGTAAGGAAGATAACAGGAATATCATACCCCTCATCACGAAGATAGGCGACAAACTCACTTCCTTCTACACCGGGCAGGTTTCTGTCTACAACCATCAATGCCGGATTCTCCTCTTCCAAAAAACGCTCTACATGCTCTGTTGAGAGAAACCCTGTAACACTATACCCCGCTTTAGAGAGATGGTATTCCAGCAGTTCGAGGATATCCTCCTCATCTTCAATGACGACAATTTCAATATCTTGGTTTTGCATATGCTATCCTACGCTTTTACGGTAACATTTTGGATACATACCCACGTGTTGTATCAGCCTCCTATACCTTTTAGTACGTAAAATATTACTGCAGAGAGTACAGCTGCCGCAGGTACAGTAATGACCCATGCTGCAACAATTTTTTTGACCATACCACGTTTGACATAGTTTTCTCTGAGTGCTTTTTTGATACGCTTAACCTTCTTTTTCTGCGCTTTATGCGCTTCGATCGCTTCAAGCTTTTTGGCAGGATCGGTCAATGCAGGATCATTCATCGCCTCTTTGAGTGCCTCAAGCTTTTGGCTCTCAGCTTGAAGTTCACGCTGTTTCTCATCCATCTTTTTACTGTCAAGCCACTCTCGCAAAAAGCCTACACCAAAGACAGCACCCACAGCAATATGTGTTGAAGAGACCGGCAGCCCAAGCTGAGAAGCGATGACTACGGTAATCGCTGCTGCCATCATGATCGAAAACGCTCTCATCTGATCAAGTTCTGTGATCTCGGAACCCACTGTACGGATCAGTCTTGGCCCAAAGAGCGCCAGCCCCACAGAGATACCAATACCGCCTGTCACCATCACCCACAGAGGGATGGCGGCTTTATGGGAGATGGTCATATGCATCAGTGCGTCATTGACAGCTGCCAGCGGACCAACAGCGTTGGCAACATCGTTTGCACCGTGTGCAAAACTAAGCATCGCAGCCGCAAAAACCAAAGGTACGGTAAAGAGTAGATTGAGCGCTTCACGTGTATTTTCCATCTGCATAACCTTCTTGGCAATACGCGGTTTAAGCATAAAGAAGCTGACAACGCCACCAACAAACCCAAAAGTAAGTGCCACACCAAAAGTCGGTTTTTTGGTCTGCGGCAGGAAGCCAAGTGCATCTGTCAGATCTTTCCAGACATGCTTGAGCCCTTTAAGTGTCAGGTAAGTCAGGAATGCTGCTGTCATAATAGCAACCAGTACTGGCACAACTTTTTTAGCTGCTGCCAGTTTGTCTTCCTTGTAAAGGATCTGTGATTTGATCACATAAAGGAATGTCGCAGCGATCACCCCTCCAAGCACAGGAGAGATTACCCATGATGCCACAATCTTACCCATGGTTCCCCAGGAGACAATGGCAAAACCGCCTGCGGCGATACCGCCACCAACAACACCACCGACAATAGAGTGTGTCGTAGAGACCGGTGCTTTAAGCCATGTAGCAAGGTTGAGCCAAAGCGCTGCTGCAAGCAGTGCCGCAGACATCGCATAGACAAAGAGCATCGGGTCCCCACCAAAGGCCTCGGGTTCAATGATTCCCTTTTTGATCGTACCAACCACATCACCGCCGGCAACCAATGCACCCATCGCTTCAAAGATCGCTGCGATAATGATCACACCGGTCATAGAGATCGCACCGGCACCATAAGCTGGTCCGACATTGTTGGCAACATCATTTGCACCAATGTTCATTGCCATATAGGCACCAAAGACTGCTGCAAGCACCAAAAAGCTGGCATGAGCACCATGTCCTATTATGGTACTGGCATAATATCCTATTGCAACAGCAAACAGCACTCCAAATAGTATTTTTAAACCGTTCTGCATACCTTATCCTTTGGCTTGGTGATCATTTTAAGTACTAAAGGCAAAAAATGTCATCCTTTGCTATGCTGCTAATGATACACAAAGAAGGTTTTATTGCTGCTTTTTGACACCATAGTATACACTTATATCCCTACTATTACAGCATTAGAATTTGATAATAGCATCCAGTTGCACGCGCTCATAATCAGCCTCTTCTCCCGTTTCGCTCTTGCTTGCGTAGAGCGTATTGAAAAAGAAACTTCCGGCAAGATAAAGATTTTTGCCCGCTTTATATTTGGCTCTGATTGCATGCCCTTTTGCAGCAGTCCCCCCACCAAAGTTGTCCGAGTCAGAATAGGCTCCAAATACCGCATCTTCCTGAATATCCGTATAGGAGTATTTCACCTGCCACTCCCCTACATGTTTGGCCTTGCCAAGCTGAAATGCAAGATCATACCCAAAGTTGTTATCATCTGCAGCAAAGTTGTATGCCACAGATGCAGCAACCTCGAACGGCATCCCCAAAAGGTCATTAAATTTAAACTCACCAAACCCTTCAACAATGTGGTAGTCGTTTGCATAAACTCCGTTTACGAGGGTATTGCCTTTGCTCTTGCCAAAAAGCGGGACATTGCCCTTCAGCCCGTCGTAGAAGTAGATACCTGCACCCAGATTGAGCTTTCCGCTTTCCAATTTCATCTTATGCACATACTGTGCCAAAAAGAGGTTGACGGTGTCCGCCTCGTTCACTGTATTCTCTTCCTGTGTCGGCTGATTCGCCCCCAGCGTAATAATGCTGGTATCATCTTTATATTGATAGTTTACACCATTCATAGAGACATCATTGTCCCAGACAAGCTGCGACTTGATCGGTCTGTACATCAGGTAGGGTTGTCTACCGATTTTATAAACAGAGTGCCCCTCTTTATAGGTTAACCCCAATATATTAAACCTTAGCGACTGAAAAAAATAGTCACTCAACGGCTGGTCGTCATGGAATGTCTGGTTACCCGATGTAGGATTACCAAAGCCACTTCGCATACCGGCATCAAACATCAAGTGATCCGTGATATCAAAGTGTAAGCCCAGTCTCAGACGATACCGGTTTCTATATTTGTTGTCTTTGTCATCTCTTTCGATACTCTCATATCTCAATCTCAAGTCACCCTTGAAATGTACTCTCTCAAGCATACTCTTTTCTGTTACCGGAGTGGAAGTATCTTTTGCTTTCTCAATGCGTTCATGTGGTGTACTGATATCTGAGGCAGCTGTTACTACCGACACTGCCGCAACTGTAGAGAGAATGATTTTTTTCATGTTGTAATCCTTCCTTGTTTGATTTGGATGCCGGAAGTATAAAAAAAAAGGGTTACAGAAATGTTACAAAAGGATTACAGAAAGATTACAGGGCAGGTAGCCGGTAGCAAATTTTGCATGGACTGGTTGAAAGGATGCTTGCATTTTTGCGGGGCTAAAGCCTCCGATTCCAAAAATATCTCCGGTTCAAACAAAAAAGTAAATCACCAATAACCAATACGCAGTTACCAGTCACACCCTTAATCCCGATAAGCAGCATGTTTGGCACCGCGCTCTTCAAGATAGGCTTTCATCTGTTTCTGTCCAAGTTTTCTGGCATAGTCAAGCGGGCTCATACCTGAATTGTCCATAGCATTGATGTCACCGCCGGCATCAAGCAGCATCTGCATCATCTCCTTATCAGAAAAGCAGGCTGCCAGCATAACGGGGGTAATGCCACTTTTGCGTTTGGTACTGTTAAGGTCAAACCCCTGCTCTATACACAGTTCGATCATATCTTTACGCTTGAACTTAATCGCCATATCGAGCGCAGAGATACCGTCACTGTCAATCTGAAACAGATCTACCCCGTTTTCAAGCATGATTTTGATAAATTCCAAAGAGGCATACTTTCGAATAGCATAGAAGAGCGGGCTGATGTCATCATAGTCATCAAGATCGTACTCTTCGCCGATGAGAATGGGTTTATTAAGATCCACTCCCTCTTTGATCAGGGCTTTAAGTCCCGCGATGGAGTCGTTCTCGATCACTTCTGTTACTTTGTTCATGGTCACTCCTTTGCGTGTTACCGTTGTGTTGCCAATCCTTGATAGTATGGCGCTGTCCTACAGGACATCAATAATTTCAATCATATAAAGGAGAAAGCATGAAACTCAGCAGTACAATCAGAAGAGTGGCAAAGCGGGAAGGCAGACATGCCATAAGCACCAAAGTCATCTTGAAACTGAAGCGTTCCAAAGAATTTGGCTATCTCGTAGATATCAAACGTTAGCTTATGACCCAAACGGGTTCATGCCGCCAAGCATTCCCATTGCCTGAGACTTTTTATTGTCCTCAACCATCTTATTGACATCATTCATTGCCGAAATCAACAGTATCTGCAAAGACTCTTTGTCTTCAAGCAGCGAATCATCGATATTGATATCAATGATCTCCCCCGCGCCGTTGGCTCGCACTTCAACCATGCCGCCGCCTGCTTTTGCGCTCAACTCAACATTTTTCGCCTGTTCCTGCAGCTCTTTGGCTTTCTCCTGCATCTGAGACATCATCTCAGTCATCTTGCCCATATCAAAGCCGTTGCCAAACATTATTCCAGTCCTTCAAATGCCTGGGCAATGGTGTTGTCATCATTGAGAATGACGATTTTGGGTTTGTAGCTGTCTGCTTCTTCTTCGCTCATCGTTGCGTAGGCAATGATGATGATCTTGTCACCTTTGTGCACTTTCCGTGCTGCTGCGCCATTGAGACAAATATCACCTTTGCCCCGCTCTCCGGAAATAATATAGGTAGAAAAACGTTCCCCGTTATTGATATTGACAATATCGATCTTCTGTCCGACACGCATTGCTGCCGCATCGAGAAGATCCTGATCGATCGTAATAGAACCCACATAGTTGAGGTTCGCATCGGTTACGGTCGCTCTGTGTAACTTGGAATAAAGCATGGTAATGTTCATATCATCCTGCCTGCTTGGTTAAAATTGACGGAATTATACCGAAATTCTATCTATATTATACAGTAATTGTGAAGAAATTGTAATGGGCAAAAGGGGCATACACTCCTTTTGCTGCACACCCTTAGCGTGCCATTTGTGAAGGAGGAACGGGTTCGCCCCACATCTCATCAGGGATCACATACTCTTCGACAACCTTGCCGCCAATAATGTGCTCATCGATAATACGGTCGATTTTCTCCTTGGTCAAACCGACATACATCGTATGTCCCGGTTCAACAAGCATCACCGGTCCCTGCTGACATCGGTTGAGACATCCTGTCTGAATCGGCTGTACGGTACCGATGATCCCTTTCATCATCAACTGCTGTGCCAAATGCTGGAAAAGCTGCTGAGACTCGGGATCATTCTGGCTGACACAGCTTGGTTTTGGCATGCCCGGAGGTGCCGACTGCTGACATTTGAAGATATAGAAAGCCGGTTGTGGTACACCTTGCATCATACGAAATCCTTTATAGTAAAAATTAATTAGGAGTATTTTACTCTCATTTACTTAAACCATCTTTAACTATAGATTGATACAGGTCAACCGTTTATTACATCTTTTGGTCTATAATCCCATCAATCAAAACAGGAGAATAATACAATGCACTACCCTGGTTTTTTCGATCAAGTACCGCCCATCAGATTGTACGATCCGCTTAGTGATTTTCTCGGCGCTTTTGAAAAGGGGGAAATAGAGATCGACTATCTTGACTGTGTCAAACTCGCGGGACACTCCTGTCCGACAGTAGCCGGCGCCTATCTGATGGCATACAAAGGGCTTGAGAAACTCTACACTGATACCCTGCCGCAAAGAGGCATGATCCATGTCTCGATGCGAGAAGACGAAACACAGGGGGTTACCGGTGTCATCGGTAATGTCATCTCCTTTATTGCTGGTGCCAGTGGAGCTGGAGGCTTTAAAGGTATTCAGGGGAACTTTTCCAGAGACAATCTGCTCAGCTACAATGTTCCCATGGAAGGTGAAGTAACACTGACAAGACTCGATACCGAAGAGCGTGTCACCCTAAGCTACGATCCTTCCATCGTTCCAGTTGACCCGGCAATGAAGCCATTAATGGGGAAAGCCCTTCAAGGCATCGCTACACAAGAAGAGAAAGAGATGTTCGGAAAACTCTGGCAAGCACGCGTAGAAAAAATTTTACTTTCAGAAACACTATGGGATCAGATGATCACCATCCATTAAAAAGAGGAGGAGATACGATGAGCATTTCACAATTTATGACTAACGAGCACAGAGAGTGTGATACCCACTTTGCCACAGCAGAACAAGCTGCTGCCAACGGTAACTGGGAAGAAGCCGAAAAAGCGTTTTTGACATTTTCAAACGAAACACTTACCCATTTCAAACGCGAAGAAGATGAGCTTTTCCCAGCCTTTGAAACCCAGACAGGCAATACCCAAGGACCTACCCAGGTGATGCGTTATGAGCATGAACAGGTCAAAGGACTGATTGGGAAAATGGCAGAAGCACTTGAAGCACAGGACAAAGATGCCTATCTCTCTTTGTGTGAATCGATGATGATCCTACTGCAGCAGCATAACATGAAAGAGGAGCAGATGCTCTATGCTATGTGCGAAAGACTGCTTCCGCCTGATCTCAAAGAGGAGACGCTCGAAAAAATGAAACAGGTAGCCCTCTAATACCATGTCGACGACAGACAAGATCTTTCTCGATGCCCGCGAACTGGAACACCCTGTTCCACTCGAGCGAGCCATCGCCGCCATACGCGAACTTGGGGAGAAGAACTACTTCTATATGATCCATCGCAAAAACCCCATCCCGCTTATTGAACTTGCCAAAGAGCAGGGGTTTTCCGTACTCAACAAAGAGGATGCGCAGGGTACATGGCACATCCTTATTGCCAAAGACAGATCACTCGACCTCGAGGCGCTGTGCGATGTTTAGCCAAAACGGTCTTTCTCTCGATCAAGCACCCCCTATATCGGTCGTTTTTCGTTTTTTTCTCTCCGGTAGCATCTTTGGTCTGCTGGCAGGCATACTGACACTTCTCTTTGGCACAGACATTTTCAATGCTGACACGTCACAGGCACTCATTCTCACGCATACCCTGACGTTAGGTGTCATGCTATCGTTCATGTTTGGAGCACTCTTTCAGATGCTACCTGTGATTGCCGGCGTCAAACTCACCGCACCGGTCAAAAAAGCAAACCTCGTTCAATACCCATTGGTAGTCGGTGTACTACTGTTGCTGAGTGCCTTCTATACCGGTAAAGCGGTATTTTTTATAAGCGCTTCTATGCTGCTTGGTATTACCATAATCGGCATCGCATTCATCATGCTTAAAAACCTGCTTGCCCTGCCAAACCACAGCCACTCTACTAAAGGTATGACTATCGCACTCAGTTCATTGATACTGCTGACTCTCTTTGCGCTCTATCTTACCGCTACTCTCGCCGGTCTCCTTGAAGGAACACTTTACAGTCAGGTCAAAACAGCACACTACTCCTTTGGGCTCTTTGGATGGATCACCCTGTTAATTATCTCCATCTCCTTTCAGGTGATCGAAATGTTCTATGTGACACCTGCCTACCCTGCTTTCATCAGCAAATCACTGCCACTACGCCTTTTCGGGCTGCTGCTTCTTGGGAGTATCGGTGCGTTTTTCTTTGCACAAAGCTGGTTCTTTGTCGACATTGTCATTGTAGGCTTTCTTCTCTGCTACGCACTGATGACACTGCGGCGCCTCTCACAGCGTAAGCGCCCCATAGCCGATGCAACCGTTTGGTTCTGGCGCACAGGTATGATGCTGCTGGTACTTAGCGCATCGGCAACCCTTACCACACGTTTTCATCCTATCCCGTCTCTTCAGGCGATCAACTACATCTTCTTTGCAGGATTCGCACTGAGCATTGTATTTGCCATGTTCTACAAGATCGTACCCTTTCTGACGTGGTTCCATCTCAATGCACAAGGCTACTTCACTGCACCCATGATGCACGAGGTCATCCACCCCAAAACAGCAATGAAGCACCTTTACATCCACCTTGCTACCCTTGCAGCATTTGTTGTATCTGTCTATTTCACTCCCATTATCTATCTTGCCGGCAGTTTGACCCTGCTCTCTTTTGGCTGGATGCTCTGGCAGATTGTACATGCGTGGAAACTCTATGTGCATACGCAAAAAACGGGTGAGAGGTTTGAGATGACGATACCGAAGGCAAAGGACTAAGGACTAAGGACTAAGGACAGATTTTCAAGGTTTGACTGAAGCAAATCTTAACTACCTTTCTGAACCGAGTGCTTTAACCCTGCCCTAATGTTAATTGACTCGATAACGTCTATACGGGGCTAAAGCCTCCGATTCCAAAGGGGAAGCAGGAATCTTTGTGTCACTCAGCTAATATACGTCAAAATCCCGCGCATAGAATGCGGGATAACGGGAAATCCACTTTCCCCATAACCAATAACGGCTACACCTCTTTTCCCGCCAAAAGCTCCCGAACCACTTCACGATCATCAAAAGGATACTTCACCCCTTTGATCTCCTGATAATCCTCATCACCCTTGCCAAGGATCAACAGCACTTCATTGGGTTCAAGCGCATCAAGTGCCATTTTTATCGCCAATTGCCTATCCGGACAGGCAGTGACATGCTCTTTGCCTACAAGCCCTTTGAGAATGTCTTCAAGGATCATTTCAGGTACTTCATCGCGTGGGTTGTCAGAGGTAACGTAAATCTTGTTGGCATAGCGTCCGGCAACGGCACCCATGCGTGGACGTTTCTCTTTGTCACGGTTTCCGCCTGCACCAAATACTACAGAGATATCTCTATCTTTCATTGACTCAAGCACAGCATGCATACCATCATCAGTATGGGCAAAGTCTACAATCACAAGTGGATCACGGCTTACAACCTCCATGCGTCCGGAAACACCAGCAAAGTTCTCCACAACATCACACACTTCCTGAAGAGGCCGCTTGGTAAGTAGATGTACAGAACCCACTGCAGCCATCAGGTTGAAAAGATTAAAAAGCCCTACCATAGGAGAATGGAAGGTTGCTTCTTCCCGTAGATGTTTTATGCCTGCCGTAATGCCGTGCAACAAAGAAAATGCCTGTACTTTATATGTTGCCGGCTCGTCTACACCGTAACTGTAGGCATTTTTAGGGTTATAGGTGATATGTCTGATGTCATCTTTGTTCAGCAGTTTCATCGTATCATCTGCAAAAAAAAGGCTCTTGACCCGTCTGTACTCTTCGATGGTTCCATGATAGTCAAGATGGTCACTGGTAACATTGGTATGTACCTTCAGCGTAAAATCGATCCCTTCGATACGCTGCTGATGGATAGCATGGGAGCTCACCTCCATAATAAAGTAGTTACACCCCATATCGGCTGTTTGTTTCATATTGTGAAGCGTTTCAAGAATAGAGGGCGTAGTCATACTCTTCTCTTCAATACGCTCTTCGTCGGCAAATAGTCCTCTTGTGCCCTGCAGTGCAGGCTTTTCACCAAGGTCAAGAAGGAAGGAGTAAATCGCTGCAGTCACCGTTGTTTTTCCATTGGTACCCGTTACCCCTACGACACGCATATGGCCAATGCCCCATAATACGATCAACTCTTTGGGCGTTATATAGTCTGGTTTAATATCAAGTTTTTCAAAGTAGGGAGTATTCTGTGCTGTTTTAAGGAAAAGCGTATCACTATCCAGTTTTGCAGTATTGTCTGTAAGAAAGGTATACCCTTTCTCATGGAAAGGGAGTTTCACTGTTTCATTCCTTTCACTACATTGTAAAGTGCCAATACGTCCTGGTCATCCCCAAAAAGAGTTGTGGTAGCATCAAGATAGTTCAATGCCATTTCATCGAAGCCCTCTTTGGCAAGGCGTGTCACAAAATCGATAAACTGATCCTTGTCCGTAATGACAACCTTGGTTGAAAACATAATATCTTCGAAGGCTTTTTTAAAACTCCCTCTGCTCTCAACAAGTTCAAGGAAGTCACTGTATCGAATACCTTCACCATACTCTATCTGCTCCTGAACAGGATCAACCAAAAGTTCACTTAGCTGCATTTTGGTTGTTGAAAGTGATTCTATCAAGCCGTCAATAATATCGGCAGCATTCTCCCTCTCCTGCTTGAGTACCTGATAGTAATCAAAAAGTGCCTGTGCCTCTTCTGCACTTTCGATACCAAGATCACTCAGATAGACCCCTACCTTTGCCTCATCCATTGCAGGATAATCTTTTAACAGCAGCCCGTATGTCTGGAGTGCCATTTTGAAATCCCCTTGCAGGAACTCCTCTTCTGCACGCTGCAGCAATCTGTTTGCGCTTACTTTACTCATTTTAGCCTAATTGATCCAGTTTCTCTTCAAAACCCTGTGGTACATTCACAACACTCAACTCCGGATGAATCAATGTTTTAAGTTGTCTTTCGACACCGAATTTCAGTGTTGTACCACTGCTTCCACATCCTACACACGCACCCTGCAGCTGTACATAGACGACACCATCTTTGATATCAATCAGTTTGATATCTCCTCCGTCAAGCTTAATGGACGGACGCACCTTTTCAATGACATCCTGCACTGGCGGCAGAAGCTCTTCATCTGTAAACGGAATCAATCTTTCTCCTTTGTTGCCCTTCAAGGGCTTTATAGCTATTTATATTATATCCAATTCAGAATAATCATACTCTTTAGTATGTGTTTATACACTAAATGTTAAAGTTTGTCAATGGGTGATATTATGTATAGTGGAAATTTGTCACTGAAAGTGATGCCAAAGGCACAAAAAGCCTTATGGCAGGAAGCTGCAGAACGATTATACCAGTTCGATAATCGCCATAGGTGCTGCATCACCTCTTCTTGTACGAGTTTTGATGATACGCGTGTATCCACCATTTCTGTCTGCATACTTCGGTGCAATCTCTGTAACAATTTTGTTCGTACACTCTTTATCCTGAAGCATTGCGAAGATTGCTCTATGCGCATTAAAGTCACCTGCAGACGCTTTGGTGATAAGCTTCTCATAGTAGCTTCTAAGCTCTTTCGCTTTGGGCAAAGTTGTCTCTATTCTTTCTTCTTTCGTCAAAGCAATAGCAAGATTTTTGAGCAGAGCCGCTCTATGAGAAGAGGTTCTGTTCAGTTTGCGATATCCGTGTTTATGTCTCATATCTTTCCTTTATATGAAGCAGCCTATACTTTAAGCTGCTCAATTTTTTTCACAAGATTTGCTCTTGTATTCTCTGCTAATTCAAATTCTGGTCCAAAACCATGTTCAACAAGACATTCATTGATCTCATCGAGAGATTTTTTCCCAAGGTTTTTGATGTTCTTGATCTCGTTCTCGCTCATCAAGACCAGCTCTCCGAGGTATTTTATGCCAGCTCTGTCCAGTGAGTTGAAAGAGCGTGCACTCAGTCCAAGAGAGTCAACTGTCTGGAGAAAAGGCTTAAGCTCATTCTCGTCTCCGGATTTTCTCGGTGCGGGCGCACTTATATCGATATCAAGCACACCATTGAAGACAGAAAGCTGTTTGTTCATCACTTCCAAAGCGTTGGTGAACGCTTCAACCGGACCAATTTGGGCATCTGTTTCGATATCAAAAATGATCTTTTCAAAATTTGGGTTGTCCTCAACCAAAACAGGATCAATCTTGTAGTTGGCTTTTCTGACCGGCGTAAAGAAAGCATCCAGAGCGATTGCATCTGAAGCAACTTCGTCTCTGAGATCCTCACTTGGTACATAACCAATACCTTTTGCGATCACCACTGTAAAGTTCAACTCTGCATCTTCATTGAGTGTTGCCAACGGAAGATCCCCGTTCACGACTTCAATCAGATCATTGTTAAGATCCTGAGCTGTTACTTCTTTGTGCCCCGTAAAACTGTACTTTAGCTCAACTCGATCACTTTCATCCTTGATCTTGAAACGGATGTTTTTCAAATTGATAATGAATACAGCCACATCTTCATGCATACCTCTAATTGTGTCAAACTCGTGCGCAGCACCTTCAATCTTGACAGAGATTGGCGCATATCCGATAGACGATCCAAGAATCAGACGTCTGAGCGGGTGCGCAAGTGTAACAGCATAACCGCTTTCAAAAGGATAGGCAATGATCTCTGCGCGGTTTGCGCTGATCTCATTAACCTCTACTTCTGTCGGCATAAACGGTGCAACTTTAATTTTTCTCATTCACTAGCCTTTACTTAACTACGATTATTTAGAGTACAGCTCAACGATTAGACGCTCTTCAACAGGAATTGAAATTTCATCTCTTTCCGGTATTCTTGTAAAGATTCCGAAAAGTTTTTCTTTATCAACATCAACCCACTCGACCATACCAGTCTGATTTGTAAGCTCTATCGCTCTGAGTATTTGAGGGTTGCTTTTACTCTTCTCTCTAATCTCAATCTTCTGTCCCGCTTTAACGCGGTAGGAAGGGATATCAACACGTTTACCATCAACAAGGATATGTCCGTGATTGACAAACTGTCTTGCTGCTGCTCTGGTAGTGGCAAACCCCATTCTGTAAACGACATTGTCAAGACGCTGCTCAAGCAGTTGAATCAGAATGGCACCGGTATTCCCTTCTCTTCTGTTCGCCTCTTTAAAAAGCGCTCGAAACTGCTTCTCAGAAACACCATACATGAACTTGGCTTTCTGCTTCTCTTGAAGCTGAAGACCGTATTCACTGATCTTTGAACGTCTCTGCCCATGCTGACCCGGCGCATACGGACGTTTTTCCAAAGCCGATTTACCGGCAAGCCTTCTCTCACCCTTCAGACCAAGATCAACACCAAGTCTTCTTTCTAGTTTTTCAACTGGACCTCTATATCTTGCCATACTTATACCCTTCTCTTCTTAGGTGGTCTACAACCATTGTGTGGAAGCGGAGTGATGTCTTTGAGGAATGTTACACGAATTCCCTCTGTCGCACCAATCGCTTTTACAGCAGTATCTCTACCGGAACCAGGACCCTGTACTTTGATCCCTACCTCTTTGATGCCATGCTCTTTGGCCTTAGTCATTGCATCGGCAACTGCCTCTGTGGCAGCAAAAGGAGTCGATTTCTTTGAACCTTTGAACCCAAGTGCTCCTGCTGAGCTCCAAGAGATAACATTACCCATTTCATCTGTAACAGTGATCACAGTATTGTTAAATGTCGCCGCTACGTAGACAACACCTTTTGCAATACTCTTTTTTGCTTTTTTCTTAGCCATCTTTCGCTACTCCTTACGCTGCACCGACAGTTTTACGCTTCCCTTTTCTGGTTCGCGCATTTGTCTTAGTTTTTTGACCACGAACAGGCAGTCCTCTTCTGTGTCTGAGTCCTCTGTAGTTACCAAGATCCATCAATGCCTTGATGTCCATTGCAACTTTTTTACGAAGATCTCCCTCTACCATAACATTTTCCTGAATGTCATTACGGATGATTGCCGCTTCCGCATCTGTCAATTCATGGACTCTTTTGTCATAGCTGATACCTGTTCTGTCAAGGATCTTTCTTGACGTTGTCAAACCGATACCGTAGATGTATGTCAGTGCATACTCCATTCTCTTTTTCTGTGGTAAATCAACACCTGCAATACGTGCCATGTTTATCCTTGTCTCTGTTTATGTTTTGGATTTTTACAAATCACGCGTACAATACCTTTGCGCTTGATGATTTTGCAATCATCGCACATCTTCTTAACTGATGGTCTGACCTTCATGGTGACTCCTGTAAATTTTTGCACCTCTGTTTGCGTGGATGACCGAGTTTAGGGCATCCAACCCTTGAGTGATCGGTGCGAATCAATCAAAGATTCTTCGCGCAGTTTCCCACTACCTATAGTAATAGGGACAGGGATTATACCGAAATATTTCTTGAATTTTTCTTATAAATGAAGGGTTTCTGTAGGGTGCGTAACCACGCACCGTTTTAAGCAGCTGTTTGAAACAACGGGGTACAAATGCACCCAACGTTCTATTTGTATCGGAAAGTGATTCGGCCTTTATCAAGGCTGTATGGAGTTAATTCCACTTTAACTTTATCTCCGGGGAGAATTTTGATATAGTGCATCCGCATCTTTCCTGCGATGTGGCAAAGTACCACATGCCCATTATCCAGTTCTACTCTGAAGGTTGCATTTGGCAACGCTTCTACCACTTTACCGTCGATTTCGATTACGTCATCTTTTGCCATATCGTCTATCCTTCTTTCTAACGTTTACAGAGAAGCTGTTGCTTCGGTCAATATAACGGCTTTGCCGTCAACCACTGCTACCTGATGTTCATAGTGTGCGGTACGCAGACCATCATCACTCACAACCGACCACTGATCTTCAAGCAATACCGGATTGCCACTCTTCTGACAGATCATCGGCTCAAGGCAGAAGACCATACCGTTCTTGATCTTAGGCCCCTGATTGGGTTTGCCCTCAAGATAGTTTGGGATATTCGGCTCATCATGCGGCTTGGTACCGATGCCGTGTCCACAATAGTCACGCAAAGGCACAAAACCTGCCGAGACAATATAGTCTTCAAGGATTTTTGTTAACTCTTTAAACCGCATACCGGGCTTGATTGCTTCAATAGCATGATAGAGTGCTCCTTTGGAACACGCTATCAAAGCCTGATCCTCTTCAGATACATTTCCTATAGCCATAGTGATGGCTGCATCGCCATAATAACCGTCAAGTTTCGTTCCGATATCCAGTCCGAGAACATCACCCTCTTTGACCACGGTATCATCCGGTACGCCGTGAATACACACCTCATTGAGTGAGGTGCAGACAGAACCGGTAAAACCGTACAGCCCCTTAAACGAGGGTTCTGCACCAGCTTCACGAATATACTTTTCGCCAAGTGCATCAATCTCTTTAAGCGTCATACCGGGTTTTACAATAGACTGAAGATATTGAAGTGTATTACCGACAATTTCGCCGGCTCTTTTGAGCTTGGCGATCTCATCGGGTTTTCGTATCGCAATAGCCATTACAGACCTACATTGCCCAGCGTATCATACTGGTTCATGGTTCTCTGAGCCTCGATCTTTCTCATGGTATCGAGTGCAACCTGAACAATAATAAGTACAGAAACCCCACCAAAGTAGAAACTTGCGCCCATACCGGAGATAATAGCAAATGGTACGGTGGCAATAATACCAAGGTAGATCGCGCCTGATCCTGTCAGACGGCTCGCAACCTCATTGAGAAACTCTTTGGTATGTTCACCGGGTCTAACACCGGGAATAAACCCACCCTGTCTTTTCAAGTTGTCTGCAATGTCTTTGGCATTGAAAGCAATAGACGCATAGAAAAAGGCAAAAAAGACAACAAGCACAAAAGTTGCGATGTTGAATACCAAACCTCCCGGCGAAAGCGTATCGGCAATCGCAGTCAATATAGGGTTACTGCTTGCCTGCAGCATTGTCAATGGGAACATCAGTACAGCAGAGGCAAAGATAGGAGGAATAACACCTGAAAGGTTGACTTTGACAGGAATATAGTTCATCACACGTTTTGTCTGATTCTGCATGATAGTCTTTCTTGAATAGGAGATCGGCACACGACGCTCGCCCAGTTCAACATAGATAATCGCAAGAATAGTAACCAGCATCACACCAAGTATACCCAGAACAAGAAGGAAATTCATCTCACCTGCATTGACTGCACGGATTGTATTTCCAATTGCTGCCGGTAATCCGGATACAATACCTGCAAAGATAATCAGTGAAATACCATTCCCGATCCCTTTTTGTGTGATCTGCTCACCAATCCACATCAACAACATTGTCCCAGTCAACATAGAGAAAGTCGTCAGGATGGTAAATGTCATAGGATCAATCATAACAGCACTTTCTCCTGCTCGTCCGGTCATACTCTGAAGTCCCATTGAGACACCAATTGCCTGCACTACAGTAATAAAAATGGTGAAATAACGAATGATCTGCATATACTTTTGCATTCCATCACGTTCTTTCTTCATTTGTCCAAGTGTAGGGAATGTAGCTGCGAGAAGTTCCATGACGATGGAAGCTGTAATATAAGGCATGATACCAAGGGAGATGATACTTAAACGTTCAACAGCATTTCCAGAGAACATATTCATCATCCCAAGGGCGTTGTTGGAGTTGCTATCAAAGAACTCTTTGATAACATTCAGATCAACACCCGGTGTAGGAATGTAGGCTAAAACTCTGTATGCAAAAAGGAATCCCAAAGTGATCAGGATTTTTTGAGTTAAAGCGTTACCCATGATTATTTTCCGCTTGTGGTTACAGCATCATCTTTGATCTTGCCTGCAAGATCTTTGGCAGATGCACCGATGAGTTTTACTCTTTTTACTGTTTTTTGCAATTTGTGAACTGACTTGATACTCTCAAGTGTGATCTCGTCAAGTTCTGCAACCGCTTTGATCTTCTCAACATTGATCACATACGGCTTTTCGATTTTCGATGTGAAACCGATTTTCGGAAGTCTCTTCTGCAGTGGCATTTGCCCACCCTCGAAACCTCTTTTTTTGCTGTAACCAGATCTTGCTTTCTGACCTTTGTTACCACGTCCTGCTGTCTTACCTGTACCTGAACCCTGTCCGCGTCCAACTCTTTTTCTGTTGCGAGTCGATCCCGGAGCAGGCTGTAAATTATGTAGACCCATACCTTACCCCTTATGCTTTGATTCTGGTAAGTGCTTGAATTGCGCATCTTACCAGGTTATTTGGGTTGTTTGAACCGATAGATTTGCATAGTACATCCTGTACGCCTGCAAGTTCGAGTACCGGACGAGCGGCACCACCGGCAATTACCCCTGTACCTTCACTCGCCGGTCTAAGCACAATTCTACTTGCGTTGAACTTGTGCTCGATATCGTGAGCGATGGTTGTTCCTTTGATGTTAACTTTCACAAGGTTCTTGTGTGCATCATCTACCGCTTTTTTGATCGCGTCAGGAACCTCTTTGGCTTTACCAAATCCGTATCCGACTGTACCTTTCTTGTCGCCAATAACGACAAGTGCAGTAAATCTGAATCGTCTACCACCCTTGACAACCTTGGTAACACGACCGATGTTTACGATCACTTCTTCAAATTCATTTTCGATTTCTTGATTTTCCATCATGCTTCCTTAAAACTTGATTCCGGCTTCTCTGAGTGCATCAGCAAATGATGCGACAACACCGTGGTAAAGATAACCATTTCTGTCAAATACAACACTGTCGATGTTTTTTGAAGCAAGGTTTTTAGCCATCTCTGCAGCTATCTTTTTGACATCTTCTCTGTTCGCTTTGAGTCCGAGCTTTCTTCCGTCAACTGATGCAAGTGTCATACCTGCATTGTCATCGATCGCCTGAGCGTAGAAGTACTTGTTGGACTTGTATACAGAGAGTCTCGGAAGCTCAGCTGTTCCGAAGATCTTGCCTCTTACTCTCGCTTTTCTCTGAGCGCGAAGTTTATTTTTTCTTTTTTGAATACTTTTTAACATCTATCGCCCCTTACTTACCAGCCGCTTTACCGGCTTTTCTGATGATCACTTCATCGGTATACTTCACACCTTTTCCTTTGTAAGGCTCAGGTGGTCTGAACGCTCTGATCTCAGCTGCTGCCTGACCGACTGCCTGCTTGTCAGTACCCTTGATGGTAATGATGTTTTTGTCTACAGAGATCTCAAGTCCTTCAGGGATATCAAAGTTGATATCGTGAGAGAATCCAAGCTGCAGGTTCAGTACTTTTCCTTGAACTGCCGCTCTGTAACCGACACCGTTAATCTCGAGAGATTTCTGGAATCCTTTGTCGAGTCCTACGATGATATTGTTGAAAAGCGCTCTGTATGTTCCCCAGTAGGCAGCAGACTGTTTGTCGTCACCTTTTCTGATGAAAACCACTTCATTCCCGTCAATGTTCACATCGACACGTCCGTGTGTTTCAAGTCTCTTTTCAAGATTGCCTTTTTTAGCCACGAGAGTCGTACCGTCGAGGGATACTTCGATACCGCTAGCGACAGTTACTGGTCTTTTTCCTATTCTTGACATCTTGTCTCCTTACCAAATACTACAGATTACTTCGCCGCCGATACCGCGCTTGTACGCTTCGTCGTTGGCAAGTACGCCTTGGCTTGTCGAAACAACCAGTGTACCGTAACCGTTCTTGAATGTTCTGATTTCATCTTTACCCTGGTGAACACGTCTTCCGGGCTTGGAAATCTTCTTGATCTCATTA
>JALTYW010000052.1 GCA_027046415.1 Sulfurovum sp. | reverse complement strand
GTTCCGTACAGCGACAAAAAAACCCGATATGGCAAATGCAACAATACCGATATATTCAGCCACTTCAAACATCTACTCGCCTTTTTAGGAAAAATTATACTAAAATATTGCAGAGAAAATGGAGAATACGATGAAACGCATCTTGTTTGTCTGTCTTGGGAATATCTGTCGAAGTCCTCTTGCAGAGGGTATCGCTGCCCACCATATTGCACAAAAACAGCTTGACATATCGGTCGACTCGGCAGGAACCAGCAGCTGGCATCAGGGAGAGCCGCCCTGTTCCAACAGCATCAAGGTTGCCCATATGCATGGGATAGATATATCCTCCCAGGTCTCCAGACCAGTCACAGATGAAGATAAAAATAGGTTTGACTGCGTTGTTGCACTCGATGGGCAGAATCTCTCCGATCTTGAATCGAAAGGATTTCAGAATGTCTGTCTTTTGGGGGATTTTGGCGGCTATAACGGGGCTGATGTACCTGACCCATACTACTTTCCGGGATTTGAAGGATTCGAGAAGGTATTTGAGATGATCGAACGCAGTGTACATGATCTTATAGAAAAGGTAAACAATGGAAGCATCTGACTACTGTACAGTCATCACCACAACCGACACTCAGGAGAACGCCGCACTTATCACACAGACACTTCTGGAAAAAGAACTTGCCGCCTGTGTACAGTCCTCTGAGATAGAGAGTGCCTACCGCTGGAAAGGCAAGATCATCACAGGCAAAGAGATACGGCTTGCCATCAAAACCAAAACGGCACTCTATCCCCGTGTCAAAGAGACCATTCTCTCTGTGCATACCTACGAAGTACCCGAACTGCATATGAATGTATGGCACAAGGCACACGATGCCTATATGCGATGGATAGAGAGTGAGACAGTGCAGCCTGACTACACCGAGAAAGTGACAGAAGCCCTCTTGCAGGAACTTTCAACCTGACTATTGTGCAAAATCAAGCGTATCATAAAACTCTTCGGCAGTCTGATAGCCATAGAACATCTCATCTTCTGCTATCTTCCCATTTTTGTCGATAAAGACAAATGCCGGTGTACCAAACACCTTGTAATGATGTTTGATCTTCATACTCTTCTCATCGGAAGGATCTGTAATGTTCACCCTTAGCGCAACGAAGTTCTCCGCAAGCATTCTGCGTACTTTAGGATCTCTCAGTGTTGTTGCTTTCATTTTTTTGCAGACACTGCAGGTGTCGCTGTAGAAGAATAGAACAACCGGTTTCCCTTCACGCAACGCCTCTTTGCGTTTTGCATCCAACTCTGACATACTTCGTACCAGTGTAAACGGTGACTTGTAGGGTACGGCTGCACCATTACCTGCATATACCGGATACTCCTCTTTGAGTGGATGCCAGAGATCTTCATGCCCTTTTGCCGCGCCGACAAGCAATATGGTTCCCCAGATCAGTAGTATCACTCCTGCCCCTTTGCCCGTTATCTTCCATGCAGAAAACTCATTACCCAACGGTTCAAGTGCTTTCAGATACATCACTGCCGTGCCGACAAGAAAGAGCCCCCACAGCAGCAGTTCGGAAACGATGCCAAGTTCACTGAAGATGAACACTGCCACACCAAGCAACAGAATGCCAAAGAAGTGTTTGACCTCCTCCATCCAGCCGCCTGCTTTGGGGATGAGCGTTCCTGCTCCAAGTCCTACGACAATCAAAGGTACACCCATACCAAGTGCCAGTGCAAACATGGTCAAGGCACCCAACACAGCATCATGTGCAGTAATGGCAACGCCAAGGAAAGAGATAAGCACCGGAGAGACACACGCGCCGAGGATGAGTGCAGAGATCATCCCCAAAAGAAAGACCATTACAACAGAGCCGCCCTTGAGTGAGCGTGAGCGGGCATCCAGCTTAGACTGGATAGAAGCGGGAAGCTGTATGGTAAAGAGCCCGAACATCGAAAGTGCCATCAACACAAAGATCAGACTGAAAATACCGATTGCCCAGACATTCTGAAAATAGGCTTGAAGCTGTTCTCCAGTTGCACCGGCAAGCGCACCCATGACAGCATAGGTCGCCGCCGTACCCAGCACATAGGAGAGCGAGAGTACAAATGCTCTCATTTTGGTCAGATTCTCCCCCTGTCCTGCAATAATGCTGGAGACAATGGGAACCATAGGCAGTACACACGGTGTGAAGGTCAGCAGCAGACCGGAGAGAAAGGAGCCTGCAAGCAGCCCCGCAGTAGAAGATGCCACGGCACCAAAGAGCAATCCGCCAAATAAAAAAAGAAGTATTCCAAAACGTACAAAGAGTTTCATAGATTACACCTGTCCTGTATGATATTTAGCATACTGTAGCAGCTGTATCTGTAATGTGTGTGTACTCTAAAAGGTAAAGTGCTCTCCAAGGTAGTGTTTTCGTACATCTTCGTTATTGGCAATCTCTTCACTTGTACCTGAAGCAAGCATCTCACCGCTACGCATCACATAGGCGCGGTCACAGATACCGAGTGTCTCACGGACATTGTGGTCGGTAATGAGAATGCCCATATCATACGAGACAAGCTGTTTGATAATATTTTGAATATCAAGCACCGCTATGGGGTCAACACCGGCAAAGGGTTCATCCAGCAACAAAAACTTGGGGTTACCCATAAGCGCACGGGCAATCTCCACACGTCTTCGCTCACCACCGCTAAGACGTATCCCCTGACGGTTTCTGATCGGTTCGATATTAAAGACTTCAAGCAGCTTCTCGATGCGGGTACGGATCGTCTCTTTGTCAAGCTTCAGCGCTTCACCGGCAATCAGCAGATTCTCTTCTACTGTCAGGTCTTTAAAGATGCTCGACTCCTGCGGCAGGTAGCCTATGCCCATCTGCGCACGCTTACTGAGCGGCAGTTTTGTAATATCTTCCCCGTCAAGGAAAACATTGCCGCTTGTGGCACCCGTCAAACCGCACACCATATAGAACGATGTGGTTTTCCCTGCACCGTTTGGGCCAAGCAGCCCGACAATCTCTCTGCTCTCCACTTTCAGCGTAATATCATGTACGATCTGTGTCTTTTTGATGGTCTTGGAGAGTTTTCTCGCTTTGAGTGTATGCATTATATCTCTATCCTGTATGCTCGTTGTGTGCTATGCGGTGCGATCTGCACCATAGCAACTGTATAACCTGCCCCTTCCAGAAAGGCTTTGAGTGCGTCACTGCCCCACTCGACAAAGTGCCATCCGGGCTTGTCAAACTCCTCAAAGAGCCCCATCTGCATGAACTCCTCATCGTCAAGCCGATAGAGGTCGTAGTGGTAGAGCCCCTCACCGTAGCAGTGCTGCAGCGAAAAGGTAGGTGAGGTCACCTCTCCCTCGATACCTTTGGCTTTCGCTACCGCTTTTGTAAGGGTGGTTTTCCCCGCTGCCAAATCGCCCCTTAAAAAGACAATGGCATGCTCCGGCAGCAGCGCTGTCAGTCTGTCAACGACCCTATCAAGCGTATTTAGTGATGCAACGACCTCTTCAACCACGATATCTGCCATTCAACACTTATTATCCGCTGCCAGCTGCGCACTCACCTCGACCATCTTCTCAAGATGTGCCGAAGCCTTACCACTGTCGATGGCATCGGCAGCACGCTCGATACCCTCTTTGATGTCACGCACACTGCCGTCTGCAAAGAGTGCATAGGCAGCATTGAGCAGCACAATGTCACGCTTTGGTCCCATTTCGATACCGTAGAAGATATCTTTGGTGATCTCCGCATTCAGCGTTGCATCACCGCCGAGGATCGCCTCTTTTGGTGCCAGTTTGAAGCCGTGGGTACGTGGGTCTATCTCACCCTCGCTGATACGGTCGTCTTCCACATAGGCAAAAGCCGTTGTGGTCGCCAGCGAGATCTCATCCATCCCGTCATGGGAACTGACTACAAATGCCCGCTTGGCATCAAGTGCCACCAGCGCTTCTGCCATACGGCGCACATAGGCAGGGTCAAACACGCCAAGCAGATATTTGCGTGCACCGGCAGGGTTGGTCAACGGTCCGAGTATGTTAAATATAGTCCGATGCGGGATAGACTTTCGAATAGGCATAATATGCTTCATCGCAGGATGGTGATTCATGGCAAAGATAAAACAAAAACCAGTCTCTTCAAGCATCTTCACCTGATTTTCAACAGAGAGATCGAGGTGGATACCAAGCACCTCCAGTACATCAGCAGAACCGGAGTTGGAGGTGATGGAGCGGTTGCCGTGCTTGGCAACCACACATCCCAAAGAGGCAAGCAGCAGAGAAACCGTCGTGGAGATGTTGAAACTCCCGCTCTTGTCACCGCCTGTGCCTACCACGTCTATCGCTCTTTCCCGAAGCGATTCAGGCAACGGCAGCTTGACAGAGTGTTCACGCATTACAGCTGCTGCCGCAGCGATCTCCTCACCTGTCTCACCCCTTTCATAAAGGTCAATAAGAAAACGTCTTGCTTCCTCATCGCTCATCCCGTTGTTAAAGAGTCTCTCAAATGCTTCTTTTGTCTCCATGGCTACCATTCCTCTGCTTTTACACTTTCTTTAAAGATAAGCATACCACAATTAGGTGTTTTTTTTGCTTTTTAAAGTGGGGGGGGGTATCCATTTCATTTGGTGTTGTCAGGGGACAACACCCTACAGGTTTCTGCTTTAAAT
>JALTYW010000051.1 GCA_027046415.1 Sulfurovum sp. | reverse complement strand
GTCTGCCTGTAAGCATCATCAAAGCAGGTGATCCTTATGAGAAGCAGATAGAGGGCAATGTCTCTGCCATTAAAACATGGCTGGCTTCCAAGGGAGTATCATTTCATGATATTAAACTGGTCTACCAGTCCAAAGTGGGCAAATCAGCATGGCTGGAGCCAAATCTTGCCGATGTGCTGCGCAACCCGACACACAGAAAAGTGCTGATTTATCCGCTTGCCTTTACCATCGACAACTCCGAAACTGTGTTTGAACTCGATATTGAACACCGTGAGATTGCAGACAAGTTACACTATGAAGACTATGTGGTTGCACGTTGCTTCAATGATGATGAGCGTTTTGTGGACCTGATCACAAAGCGGGTTTTGCAAATTGCTAACAGATGAAAACAATCCTGACCTCCTGCCATGCCGAAACGGTGGTAAACCGTTCCAAGTTTCTGAGTTTTTTGGTGCCCTATGCAGATTTTGAAGGATTGCAGGAAAAACTCAAACAAGAGCATCCCAAAGCCAACCATGTAGTCTATGCACTCCGGTATCTCAATGAATTTGAACAAATTGTAGAGCAAAGTACAGATGATGGAGAGCCAAAGGGGTGTGCCGGAGTGCCTGCGCTCAATGTACTGCGTGGAGAGGAACTTGTCAATGTGGCAGTATTGATCGTGCGTTATTTTGGCGGTATCAAGCTGGGGACAGGCGGTATGGCACGTGCCTATGCACAGGCAGTCAAAGATGTGTTGGAGGTTGCTGATTTGGTGCCTTATGAGAAGCAGGTGACTTATAGGTTTGAGACAAGTTATACAGATGTTGATAAAACATTGTATCAGTTAAAGCAGGTTGGCATTACCCAATTTGAACGTGATTTTGGTGTTGATGGGGTTCAGTGGCGTGTAACAGGAAGTCAGAAACAGGTTGACGCTCTTGTAAAAACGGGGATCAAATAGAGATCAATTTTTCTGCTGTAAAGATAGGAGAGCTCTCTAAAAAATTACCGGTTTCACTCAATAGCTCTGGCAGTCGTGAACGCAAGCGCCCCTTTCAGGGGTTGGGCACTCCTTTGTCGCCATCGAGTGAAACCTATGCTGATAATTGTTCAAAAGCTTAAAGATGTTTTTACAGCGCTTCTTCATCCTCTTCATCGGTTCTGATACGGATGGTTTTTGTGATGTCTGATACAAAGATTTTACCGTCACCGATCTTTCCGGTTTTAGCGGCAGATTTGATTGCTTCGATCGCTTTGTTCATGTATTCATCGGAACTGACTACCACTTCTATCTTGACTTTTGGGATGAACTCTACGACATACTCCGCACCGCGGTAGAGCTCGGAGTGCCCCTGCTGGCGTCCGTACCCTTTGACTTCCGAAATGGTCATTCCTTCAATGCCTGCTTCTACCAGTGCCTCTTTGACATCATCCAGTTTGAATGGTTTGATAATGGCTTCAATCTTTTTCATAATGGTTTCTCCTTATTAGGTTAGATACTGCGTTTAAATTCGGGATAGGCTTCGATACCGCACTCGATGGCATCGATTCCCTCCAGTTGTTCTTCATCACCGGCACGCAGTGTAAAGATCTTGTTGATACTGTAAATTATAACAAAAGAGAGCGGAAAAACAATAGCAGCGACTACAACTACCCCTTTAAGCTGTGTCAGGAAGCTTACATCTGTGAAGATACCTACAGCCAGTGTACCCCAGACACCGTTGACTAAGTGAACGGAGAGTGCTCCGACGGGATCATCCATCTTCAGTTTGTCAAAGAATGGTACAAAGAGAACAACCAGGGCACCACCGATTGCCCCGACAAGAATAGGCGTATAGATATCATACAAGTCAGGACCTGCGGTAATGGCTACCAGTCCGCCAAGTGCACCGTTGAGGATCATGGTAACGTCAAACTTTTTGTATCGCACATAGGTCATGAGCCATCCGACAATCGCCCCAGTAAGCCCAGCAGTGTTTGTATTCATAATAGTCAATGAAACTGCATCGGCATTCTCTTTGGTAGAGATGGCACCGACAGAGCCGCCATTGAAACCAAACCAGCCGATCCAGAGCAGGAAAGCACCAAGCACGACAAGCGGAATGTTGGAAGCGGGAATGACCTGAATGGCACCGTTTTCTTTGAAACGTCCGCGTCTTGGACCCATGATCAGGATTGCAGCAAGCAGTGCCCATCCACCGGTGGAGTGGATGACAGTAGATCCTGCAAGATCATGCATGCCGGAGATGTCGAACATGGTTCCAGAGAGGAAGTTGGCTCCCCATGTAATGTTGACGATAGTCGGATAGAGAAAGGCTCCAACAATAATGGTAAAAAGGACAAGTGGGATGATACGTGAACGCTCGCTGACTCCACCGCTCATAATGTTGACCACTTTTCCTACAAACGCCATTTGGAAGAGGAAGAAGGCATATTTGTTGATGCTGTCCTGATGATCCCAGCTTCCAAATGCATAGGTGTAGCCTACAAGCAGAAAAGCCAATGATGCCACTGCATAGATCATTACGTTGACAGTGAGTACCGATGTAACGTTTTTGGTACGTACAAGACCGGCTTCAAGCATAGCAAAGCCGGGTACCATCAAAATGATCAGTGTCATGGCAAAGATCGAAAAGAATGTGTCAATGACATAGTGCATTTCCATAAAAAACTCCTTGTGATAGTTGAGTGGTATAAGTGTAGCGAAGTTTTGAAATGAGAGTCACAACTGTGATGCTTATTAAAAGGGCAGGAATGTGATGAAAAATTTTTTATGATAGGATTTTTTGATTATTTTTTAATCAATATGGAGATTTTAAAAAGGTTTATTATCTACTGCAAGCCCTTTGTGAAAGGTCTTTGCAGTAGAGGCTAAAGTGACTGTAGCAGATAGATGCTTACAGTGCTTCCTCATCCTCTTCATCTGTTCTGATACGGATGGTTTTGGAAATATCGGAAACAAAGATTTTACCGTCACCGATTTTGCCTGTTTTGGCTGCTGATTTGATCGCTTCAATCGCTTTGTTGAGGTACTCGTCAGAGCTTACAACAATCTCGATTTTGATCTTTGGAATGAACTCGACCACATACTCGGCACCTCTGTAGAGCTCAGAGTGTCCCTGCTGTCGTCCGTACCCTTTAACCTCAGATACGGTCATCCCTTCGATACCTGCTTCAACAAGAGCATCTTTGACATCTTCCAGTTTAAATGGTTTGATGATTGCTTCAATTTTTTTCATCTGTTTTATCCTTTTTCTTACTTACTCGTAATGAGGAGAACCCTTTACAGGTTCATCCCTTTTTCACCGTGAACTGCTTCATCAAGACCGATCTCTTCTGTCTCGGCATCTACTCTTGCACCGCCTGTCAATGCACTGGCGATATAGTAAACAACCACAGTACCGATGAGTGTCCAGAGACCGACTACGACAACAGATTCAACCTGTACCATAAACTGACCCATTCTGTCACCGCTCTCTTTCATTGGTCCGTCCCAGAGAAGGTCTTTGTCGTTCAGTGCAAGCAGACCAGTCATCAGTGCACCCCAGAGACCTGCGAGGAAGTGGATACCGAATGCATCGAGAGAGTCATCGTAACCGAACATCTTTTTCAGTTTGACAACACCGAAGAATCCGATGAGTGAACCACCTATACCTACGATGAATGCACCACCTACAGAGACAAATCCTGCAGCCGGTGTAATGGCAACCAGACCTGCAACGATCCCTGAAGCGATTCCGAGCAGAGTCGGTTTTTTGTAAACAACCCACTCGATAATCAGCCATGTAAGACCTGCAGCGGCTGTCGCAACAGTCGTAGTCAGCAGTGCTACACCTGCAACAGCGTTTGCACCGAATGCAGAACCGGCGTTAAATCCGTACCATCCGAACCAGAGGATAGCAGCACCGGCAGCTGTAAAGATAATGCTGAAAGGTTTCATAGGCAGTTTTGGATAACCGGCTCTTTTCCCAACCAGGATTGCCAGAACCAGACCTGCAAGACCACCGTTCATGTGTACAACTGTACCACCGGCAAAGTCAAGTGCACCGGCATCAAAGAGCAGTGCACCGTCTCCACCCCATACCATGTGCGTAATAGGTGCGTAAACAACCAGTCCCCAAAGTGCTACAATCACCATCCATGTAGAGAACTTCATACGACCGATGACTGAACCTGAAGCGATCGCTACAGTAATGGCAGCAAATGTTCCCTGGAATGCGATAAATACGAAAGTTGGGTAGGTTCCGCTAAGATCTGTCCACTTGATACCGCTTAAGAATACGTTACCAAGACCACCGACAAATTTCTGGATACCTGCAGCTTCAGCAGTACCGAATGCCAGAGAATAACCTGCAATGACCCATACGACGAATGCCAGTACGAATGCACCCATTACCATTGCATAGGTGTTGAGAGCATTTTTTGTTCTTGACATACCTGCGTAAAAGAGTGCGAGACCCGCAGGTGTCATCAGTAGTACGAGTGCCGTGGAGATCATCATCCATGCCGTGTCACCCGTGTCGAGTTTGTCTTCTGCCATAGCGGCAATAGGCATCAGCGATGCCAATAGAGCGAAAAGTTTTAACTTCATGCTGTTTCCTTTATATGTTTTGATTGCAGAGGTATCATAACATGGATAAAGAAAAAAATATAATGTTTATTGATTAATTTTTAATCATTACT
>JALTYW010000050.1 GCA_027046415.1 Sulfurovum sp. | reverse complement strand
TATGATTTATAATCTGGAGGATGAAAGCAGTAAACTGTGGCGTTTTGGAGGCAGTTATCATCGTGACTGCTGGAGTATCTCTGCTTCTGTATCGGCGGATGTTAGACCAAGACCAACTTCAGTGCCGGGTGTTCTGGACTACACTCAGGAATACGGCTTCTTTGTTCAGCTCAACTTTATCCCTTTCGTCAGTATCAATTCGGCACAGCTGAACAGTCTTATACCAGAACCGTAACAGTCGATGGCAGTCAAATCTCCGTTTGAACAGATTGAAGAGGCTCTTGAAATATTGGAATTGCCGCAATTTATCACGAAAGAAGATATCCGCAGACAATACAGATTTTTGGCAAAAAAGCACCATCCCGATGTTGGAGGAAGTGCGAACGATATGGAGCGGCTTAATGCTGCATACAAGCTTTTGATGAAGTATATAGAAGAGTTTCGTTATACTTTTGATGAAGATGAAGTGAATAGACAATTTCCAGGAGTGGATCATGCCAGCCGCTTTAGACCATAAATTCTACTTTTCAGACAGAGATGATGCAGCTGTACAGTTGATCGAGACACTTCCTCTCGAGCGCATGCAGGAGAATGAAACGGTCGTCATTGGTGTTAGTGAAGGCGGTGTCTATTTCGCCGACCGTATTGCACAGGCAATTGGGTGCAAGATGGATATATTGTTGACAGAACCGATTCTGGCGCCGAACAATCCTGAAGTTGCTATAGCGATGATCTCGGAGACAGAAGAAGTTGTAATGCACAAAGCACTTGTTGATGCATTCGATATCAATGAAGATTTTGTCTATAATGAGGCTCAGCGAAAGTATGAGGAAGATGTACTGGGGTATGTTTACCGCTACAGGAAGGGTAAAGACCTTGTCTCTTTGAAGGGCAAATATGTCATTTTAGCGGATGAGTGTATAGAGACCGGATTGACTATGATGGTGGCACTCAAGTCTGTCATTGCAAGAGGTGCGAAGAATATCTATATTGCAACACCCATTCTTGACAAAGCAGTCTATGAAAATCTGCTTAGTGTCTGTGATGGTGTATTTTGCCCGCACAAGATTCAAGATTATATTTCGATAGAATACTACTATAAAGAGTTCAAACAGGCAAGTTTTGATGAGATCCTTGAGATGGTCGAGTCCTATGATAAGTATGCCATAAAAGAAGAAAACAATAATGAAAAGGAAACAAAACAAGTATGAAAGAGAAAATCATAAAGGTGAATGTAAACAACCTTGACGAAATATATGAATGTGACAAGATCGCAAAACAGGCAAGTGGTGCAGTGATGTATCGTCAGGGGAAAGCGGTGCTTATTGCTGCTGTTGCGATCGATGAGAAAGAGGTCGATGAGGATTTTCTGCCACTTACAGTACAGTATATCGAAAAAGCCTATGCTGCGGCGAAGATCCCTGGTGGTTTTATCAAACGTGAGACAAAACCAGGGGATTTTGAAACACTGACCTCACGGATTATCGACCGTTCTTTAAGACCGCTTTTCCCTGAAGGGTTTCACTATCCTGTTACCATTACAGTAACAGTGGTAAGCAGTGACAGTGAAGTAGATATGCAGGTAGCAGCACTGCATGCTGCATCGGCTGCATTGTATGTTTCGGACATTCCTGTATCACGCAGTATTGCGGCAGTGAGGATAGGGAAAATTGATGGGGAACTGACCATCAACCCGACATTGTCACAGCAGGATGAAAGCACGCTTGATCTCTTGGTTGTAGGACAGGGTAGTGATGTACTGATGATTGAGATGCGGACGATGGCATCTGAAGTAATCGATGATATTGAGGTGGATGCAATAGACCCTATGATGGGAGCAGCACCGGTGATTTTGGAGCATCAGGAGTCCAATGAACTGGATGAAGAGGCACTTGTCGAGGCGATAGCAACGGCTCAGGGTGCTATAGCCAAAGCGAGCAACGCCTATGAAGAAGCACTCAAGCCGGCGGTACGGGAACCACGTGCCCTGATACTTGCCGAAGAGAAATCGGACGAGAGACTCTACCAGTATATCGAAAGCAACTATGCCAGAGAGGTAGAAGCAGCTATCTCACATATGGCAAAATCGGAACGTTCTTCAGAGTTGAAAAAAGTGCGTACGAAGATTATGGAAGCACTGGAAGAAGCAGGAGAAGAGGTCGATAAGGCCGTTGTCTCCAAAGTGCTTGAACGTTACAAAAAACATGTGGTAAGAAGCATGATACTCGACAAGCAGGTACGCGCGGACGGCAGAGCGCTTGATGAGGTGCGACCTATCAGTATTGAGACAAACCTGCTCCCTTCTGTACATGGTTCCTGTCTGTTTACCCGTGGGCAGACACAGGTACTGGTGACAGCGACACTAGGTGATAAAAAAGATGCTCAGATGTTCGAACTGATCACAGACAAACGTGCGCAGTCAGAACACTTTATGGTACATTATAACTTTCCGGGGTATTCTGTCGGAGAGGCATCTTTCATAGGTGCTCCAGGAAGAAGAGAACTGGGGCATGGCAACCTTGCCAAACGTGCGCTTGAGCCTGCCATTCCGCTTGGGTATGACGGTACTATCCGTCTGGTCTCTGAAGTGCTTGAGAGTAATGGTTCCTCCTCTATGGCTACCATTTGCGGCGGTTCACTTGCACTACGCTCTGCCAATGTCGAAATGACCGATCTTGTTGCAGGTATTGCTATGGGACTGGTAAGTGATGGCGAGCGTCATGCAATACTTTCTGACATTATGGGACTGGAGGATCATGACGGGGATATGGACTTCAAGATAGCAGGAACCTCCAAAGGGATTACAGCACTTCAGATGGATATCAAACTTGGCGGTATTGATCTTGCTCTGCTCAAAGAAGCACTTGTGCAGGCGAACAGAGGGAAAAACCATATCCTCGCTCTGATGGAAGAGGCAGAGAAAAATATTGTCGAGAGCGAAGCGCTGCCGAGTACGGAACATTTCAGTGTCAATCCGAGTAAAATCGGTGACATCATCGGTAAGGCAGGTGCGACGATTCGTGACATCATAGAGAAGTTTGAAGTGAGTATCGACCTGGATAGGGATGCCGGCGGGGTAAAGGTCTCCGGAGAAGACAAAGAGAAAGTAGCGGCTGCCAAAGAGCATATCCAGAAGATTGCAGAGGCTCCCGTACGAAAGCAGATGACGTATGAAGTTGGCAAAACCTACAAAGGCAAAGTAAAAAAAGTAGTCGATTTTGGTGTATTTGTAGAGATGCCTGACGGCTTTGATGCTCTGCTGCATATTTCAAAGGTAGCCAAAGAACGTGTCAATAACCTTTCCGAACGCTACCAGGAGGGTGATGAGATTGATGTTGTTGTAATGGAGCAGAAAGGCAAAAAGGTTGAACTGGCAACGCCGGAATTTCTGGCATAGGCATAGCAAAAAGGATCAGTCATGCAAAACGGGCTTTGGGCTACTTTCCTTATCAGTGTACTTGTTCTTGTTGCGACGGTAGGGTATGCATTTTATCTGAATTTCAAATCAGAAAGACGTAAACGTATAGCACAAAAGCAGGAAGTCTCGCAATACAATCCTGATACATATGTAGAAGAGAAAGCGCCAAAGCGTTCTGCAGAGCTTGAAGCTACACTTTCCGAATTGGATGATAAGCCAACCAGAAAGACACTCCTTCCTGTACATAGTGAAGTACTCTATGAGACACAAAATATCGATACCGAGTGCTTTTATTACTTCAAAGGTTCAAAAATTCTCCTTGTTGAGGATAACAAGATCAATCAAAAGATCGTTCAAAGTATTTTGCAAAAATCAGGTATTGATATTGTGATAGCCAACAACGGTGAGGAGGCACTCGAGATTCTGAACCGTGATGGGGCTGTATTTGATTTGATTTTAATGGATATCAGCATGCCTGTCATGGATGGTATAGAAGCGACAAGACAGATTCGTCTCGATACCCGTTTTGATGAGATTCCTATTGTAACATTTACTGCTTTTGCCGGAGGGGTAGAGATTGCCAAAATGTTTAAGGTTGGCAGCAATGCCTTCTTAACAAAACCGCTCAATATCAATCAGCTTTATACCGCATTCAAAATTTACATTAAACAGGTTTACCGTGATACAGATCTTAAAAATCTGCTTAAAACAGAAGGTTTGGATGTAAGTGCCGGTCTGGTATGGTCTGATGGAGATGAAGAGAGTTACAAAGAGCGACTAAAGACCTTCTATCACCGTTATGCACCCATATATAAATTTGTGCCTAAATGGATAGAAGAGAAGCGATATGACCGCGTAAAGGTAGAGTGCTTTCAGCTTCAAAGTATACTTGATGAGATCGGTGCCTATGAAATGAAAGCACTTATAGATGATATGATCAAAGATTTTATCTATAAAAATGAACATCTGCTCCCCCGTTTTATCCATATCTATCCGGTTGTATTTAAAACACTTCTCAATGCTATCGAACAGTATTTAGAGAGTGACGAAGAGACTTTGGTATCCAAATCTGACCGCTAATGAATGATTAAAAGATATTCTGCTATAATCACGCCGTTTGGTCAAAGTGATCAGTAGGGAAATCCAGGCATTTATGTCTGGGTTGCTGTGCCTTAACAGGGCACGGTTACGCTATCCGAACGGACTTTGAAAAACAGTCGAAGAGACTTAAAATCTACTAATTTAAAGG